>JBDTVA010000159.1:0-4450 GCA_040007455.1 Actinomycetota bacterium
GATCGACCGCTGGGTGCACCCGGACGAGTTCCGCTGGTTCCGCGAGCAGGGCGAGCAGCTGGGCTTCGGGTCGGTCTTCGCCGGCCCGCTCGTTCGGTCGAGCTATCGAGCGGACGAGCAGCGCCACGCCGCGGAGACCGGGCGCGGAGCGGTCGCGTACTAGAGACCGCTCGTTGCGCTAGCCGTCGCCGGAAATGCAATCCACGGTCACCCGCGACGGCATCAGGCGCGCCCGGCTTCCCGTCGATCCGAACGCCTGCACCGAGTAGCGCGTGCAGCGTCCGAGCACGAGCTTGAACCGGGCGACGAACGCTCCGTTGGCGTTCGTTGAAACCCGCCTCGACGAGCGCGACCCTGCCGCGACGACGACCGTTACGCGCTCTTCCGGAGCGAATCCGACCCCCCGGATCACGACAGGCGTACGGTCGACGACGCGAAGCGTCGGCCGGGTCGCTGCGGCTCCGGAAGCGGATGCCGAGACAAGGACAAATCCCAGGACGAGAGTCAGGGTCACCCCAACCTGCCTCATGCCGAGCAGTATGCCATCGATTCGATCAGAGCGAACGGGAAGGGCCGCCCGGAGGCGGCCCTTCCCGTTCGTCATGGAACCCGCTATTAGGGCGTACCGATCGGGATCTCGGCGACCTGCGCCGAGCCCCGCGCGTCGTCCAGGCTCACCGCAAGCCAACCGAGGACAGGCGAGCCGGCGAGTTTCCCTCTGTCTACCGACAGGATCGTGCTCTTCGTCTCGCCCGGGGCGAGCGAGAGGAATGCGCCCGTCGAGACCGGCGGCGCGTACACGCGGAACTGCCCGACCCCCGTCGTGTCCACGATGCCTTCCGGAACGATCGAGAACGACGTCACCCAGTAGCGGAGCTTGTCCGAGCCGGTGTCCAAGCCCAGCTCGCTCGCGAGAACGGGAAGCTCGATCGTGGAGCCGTTCATCGGCGCAGTCGCAACCCATGCGCCGACCTGCTCCCCCGCCGCGTTGAAGATCACGGAGGCGAACCGCCCGTCGAAGGAACCCGTCGTGACGGCGCCGAAGTCGACCCCGACGACGTAGAACTCCGGGGCGGAGTTGCCCTTCGTGTCGATCGCGATGTCGAACTCGCTCACTGACGGATTCGACGCGTAACCGAAGACGTTGACCGCGAAGACGAGCCCGCGGTCCTCCGGCGTGCTGCCGAAGTCCTCGCCCGGGAAGACCTGGACGCCGGCGTTACGGACGTCCATCGAGTCCTCCGGATGCGAAACGTCGTTCGGATCGCTGATGCCCCACGCGTAGATGCCCACATCGCCGGAGTGGATGCCGGCGTTCGTGAACGACACGGTGGTCTCTCGCGTACCGCCGGAACCCTTCGTGTACGGAGTTGCCGGGCCTGCCGTGATGTTTGACAGACCACGCGGCACGAGCGCAAACGTCGTGCGGAGCGGGTAGATCCCCGCACCGGCCGACGTCGGCGTCGCGACGACCGCCCCTCGGACCGACTGGAGTGCGCCGAAGTTCGACACCGCCGCCGCGGGCAGAGCCGCTGCGTTGAGCGAGAGCGTCGCGTCCACAGTGGCGCTTTCGCCCGCCGGCACGGTGACCGGGTTCGACGAGAACGCCATGGTCGCTGCGCCGATCGGCGCCCCCGGTACGAATGCCGCGGCCAGGTTGTACGTGAGCGACGAGCCACTCGAGTTGTGCAGCGTCAACTGCTGCATCTCGGTGTACACGGCCGTGCTGCTCTCGTTGTAGCCGTAGCCCAGCGTACCCCTGCCGTTCGAGGTCGATACCCACCCGGCCGTATCCACGGCCCTGCGGACGTCGACGACGCCGGAGCCCCCGCGGCGCGGGTCGTAGCCGAGGATCTTGGCCGAGGTCGCGTTGGCCGTGTTCATCAGAGCGGCCTTGACGTGCTCGGCGGTCCACGCCGGGTTGGCGTCGATGACGAGCGCGGCCGCGCCGATCGTCATCGGCGCCGCCATCGACGTGCCGGACATCGTCGCGGCCCTGTTGCCGGTGCCGACGCCCGTCGAGACGACGGAGACGCCCGGAGCCGTGATCTCGGGCTTGACCATGCTGTCGACGTTGCGCCAGCCGCCGGACGTGAACGACGCGAAGAACTGGTAGCCCGGGTTCGCGACCGTCGTGGACGTCATCGTCGTGCTCGTGCCGTCGGAGGCGACGAGGTTGTCCCCGTCCGCCGTGGCGGCCGGTCCGAGCACGCCACGCACCCCGAGGAACGGAATGGTGACCGTGTACTGCTCGCCGGTGTCGGGGTTGCCCGTGATCTCGCCCTCGAACGGCGGCAGGCCGCTGTTGCTGTTGATCATCACGACTGCCGCGGCTCCGGCCTGCTGGCCGAAGACGGCCCTGGCGACCCGTGCGCAGACGCCGCGCTGGGTCACGACGATCTTCCCGGTGACGTTCTGGTCGATGTACTCCTGCTTGTCGCAGCCGAGCGACACCGAGTTGTCCGCCGCCCTCAGGACCTTGATCGGGAAGCTGCCACCCGGAATCGAAGCTCCGTTGGCGTTGATCGCCGTGATCGGCCCTGCCGTCGTCTGAAGGATCACGCCCGGGAACGTCGGGCTGGACGCGTCCAACGCGGCCACGGACAGCGCCTTGTCGGCCGCCGCCGGTGAGCCGGTGATGTAGGCGCCCGAGCCGCTGTTGCCGGCCGAGGCCACGACGACGACGCCTGCGTCGACGGCGTTGTTGGATGCCTCGGCGCTCGGCTCGTCGGTGCGGCCGAACGGAGAGCCGAGCGACATGTTGATCACGTCGGCCTCCGCGAGAACCGCAGCGTTGATCGCGGCAACGATGACTTCCTCGCTCGCCGAGCCGCCGCACCCGAACACGCGGAATGCCTGGATCGACGCCTCAGGCGCGACGCCCGGGCCGATCCGGAACGAGTTGGAGTACGTCGACGCGTCGTAAGGGCCGGCGTACCTCGTGCCGTTCGACAGGACGCCGAAGCCTGCCGCGGTGCCGGCAACGTGCGAGCCGTGACCGTTGCAGTCCAGCGGATCGGGATCCGGATGAGGCGTGGCCTCGGTCGGGTCGTCCGAGCTGGCATCGTAGGCGTCACCTACGAGGTCGGTTCCACCGGTCACCTTGGCCGTTGGGAACGTGCCCGGCTCGATGATGGTGCCGTTGTTGGCGTCGAAGGCGGCCTCGGTGCCCGGGCCGCCGAAGTTGGCGTGCGTGTAGTCCACACCGGTGTCGATGATCGCGACGGTCACCCCGTTACCGGTGTTGCCGGTGTCGGCCCAGACGTCGTTCCCTTCGATGTACTGGACGCCGGCGGTGTTGTCCCGCTCGAACGTCCGAGCGGGATGGATCGCCACGACGTTCGGCGCAGCGGCCAGAGCGACGAGATCCTTGGCGGCAATCTTGGCCGCGACCCCGTTGTACGCGTCCTGGTAGTCGAACAGCACCGCGCCGCCGAGCGCCACGATGCGCTCCTTGACGCCCTGCTGCCTCTGCGCGAGCTCCTGCCGGATGCGCGCCTTCTCGGCCTTCGACAGCGTCTGGCCCCGCTTGCGGGCCTCCGCCTCGTGCTCGGCGACCGATGCGCCGCTGACCTCGACGATGACCGAGCTCGTGCGGCTCGGGTCGATCGAGGCGGGCTTGAAGCCCGAAAGATTTTGCGCATCAGGGATGCGCTCGAACCGCGGGGACGCGGATGCCGCGTCCACGCTTGCAGCCGCAGATGTCACCAGCGTGACGGCGATGGCCGTCATGCAGGCGAGCAACGCGGCTCGGAAAACCCGATTATTCATTCCCTCTCCCCTAATGGATGACATGCGCACGCCGAGGCTTGTGCTGGACGCCGTTCGCCCTGCTTGAGTAGGCGCAGTGTAAACGCCTCTGTCTGGCCCTTCAAGCCCAGGCTGGCCGGAAGGGTAGCCGCGATCTACTTCGCCTGCGGCCTGGCCATCGCTCGGTAGTCGAGCGCCTGATCCAGAACGGACTCCTCGACCCCGTGCTCGCGCGCGACTTCTCGCAGGGAGCGGCCCGAGGCCGCCGCTTCCTTGACGATCTCGCTGGCCTTGTCGTAGCCGATGTAGGGGTTGAGCGCCGTCGCGGCCGACAGCGTCAGCTCGGCGTAGCGCTCGGCTTGCTCGCGATTTGCCTCGATCCCGTTGACGCACTTCTCGGCGAGGAGCCGCGAGGCGCTCGAGAGCAACCGGATCGAGTCGAGCAGGTTCCGCGCGATCAGCGGCACGTAGACGTTCAGCTCGAAGTGGCCGTTCATGCCACCGATCGTGATCGCCGCGTCGTTGCCGATCACCTGCGCGGCGACCTGGGTGACGACCTCGGGGATGACCGGGTTCACCTTGCCCGGCATGATCGAGCTGCCCTTCTGGAGCTCCGGGAGGAAGAGCTCCGCGAGACCCGCACGGGGGCCCGAGCCCATGAAGCGGAGGTCGTTCGCGATCTTCGTCAGCGAGACGGCGA
>JBDTVA010000160.1:0-4415 GCA_040007455.1 Actinomycetota bacterium
CGCGAGCGGGAGCAGCGTCACGGAAGGACGGTCAGCTGCGCGATCTGCTTGCCGCCGCCCTCGAGCTCGATCTCGAAGCGGCCCGTGAGCGTCGCCGTGAACGTGATCCGTACCGGCTTGCCCGGCGCAACGTCCGCCATCAGGTCGTAGCCGTGCACATGCACCTCGTCCGCGACGTCGGAGCGCACGACGACGACGACCGGGTCGCCCTTGTGCGCCTCGGCGCGCGCGATCCCGTCGACGGGATCGCCGCCACGGATCGTCACGGTGAGCTGGATGCCCTCGGGTGGGGCAGTGGTGGTTGCCGTCTCGGTGGTGGTTGGCTCCAGCGTCGGCGGGGCGGTTACCGCCGTCGTCGTCGTCGTCGTCGTCGTACCCGTGCCCTCCTCGTCGTCGTTTCCGGGCCTGAAGACGAGGAACAGCCCGACGAGCGCGACGACCACGCCGAGACCGATCAGGAGCCGCATGCCTCTCATTCGCCGACGATACGAGTACCGGATTTGCCCTGTAGCGCGTCGGCGAGACCCGCCGCCGAGACGATCAGCGCCTCTCCTCCTGTCTCCCGCGCGAACCGGGCGCACGCCTCGACCTTGGGTCGCATCGAGCCCGCGGCCAGCTCCGGCAGGAGCTTTTCGGCCTCCTCGGGGGTGAGCGAGCGCACCTCTTCCTCAGCCGCGGTGCCGTAGCCGCGCAGCAGCGCGGGCACGTCCGTGACGACGACGAGCCGTCGGGCGCCGAGCTCCGTCGCGAGCAGCGCCGAGGTGAGGTCCTTGTCGATCACGGCGTCGACGCCGTCGAGCCGACCGCTCCGCTCGACCACCGGGATCCCGCCGCCGCCGCACGCGACCGCGACGACCCCGTCGTCGAGGAGCCGCCGCACGGCTTCCAGCTCGACCACCGCGCGGGGCTGCGGCGAAGGCACGACGCGCCGCCAACCTCGTCCCGCGTCCTCGACGAGGCGCCAGCCGCGCTCGGCCTCGAGCCGCTCCGCCTGCTCGCGCGAGTAGAAGGGTCCGATCGGCTTGGTCGGCTCCGCGAAGGCCGGGTCGTCCTCGTCGACGCGGACGTGCGTCACAACCGTCGCGACGACGCGTTTGGCGAGCGCGCCCAGCTCGAGGCCGATCAGCGCGCCGATCTCCGCCAGCGTCTGCGCGACCGCGAGCCAGAGCGGCAGCGGGGGCGCCTCGTCGGCCGCCCGCTCGCTCCGCAAGAGCGCGGCGCCGACCTGCGGCCCGTTCCCGTGCGTGACGACGAGCGGTCCGTCGAGCAGCGGGACGAGCGCTGCGCAGTGCTCGCGCAGGTTCGCGCGCTGCTCGGCGACGGTGCCGCGCTCGCCCTCTCGGACGAGTGCGTTACCGCCGAGCGCGACGACGGTCGCGCTCACACGGGAACCGGCGCGAGCAGGCCCTTCTCGGCGAGCACGTCGGCGAGCGTCGGCTCGCCGACTTCCTGGAGCCGATACGTGACGCGGAGCGCGGGCCGGTCGAAGTCGACGAGCTTGCGCAGGTCGATCGGCGTGCCGATCAGGACGAGCTCGGCGTCCGACGCGTCGATCGTCTGGCGTAGGTCCTCGATCTGCTCGTCGCCGTAGCCCATCGCCGGCAGCAGCTTCCCGACGTGCGGGTAGTCCTCGAAGGTCTTCGCGATCGTGCCGACCGCGAAGGGCCGGGGGTCGACGAGCACCGCGGCGCCGTACTGCTTCGCTGCGAGTACCGCTGCCCCGTAGGTCATCTCGCCGTGCGTGAGCGTCGGACCGTCCTCGATCGCCAGCACACGCTTGCCGTGGATCTGGGACGCGTCGCCCTCGACGAGGAACGGCGACGCGGCGAGGACGACCGTCGCGCGCGGAGCGTGCTCGCGGATCGAGTCGAGCACCGCGTCGATTCCGTCCTGCGGCGCACTGTCGATCTTGTTCACGACGCAGACGTCCGCCATGCGCAGGTTCGTCTCGCCCGGGTGGTAGCGAAGCTCGTGGCCGGGGCGGTGCGGGTCGACGACGACGATGTGCACGTCGGGCCGGATGAAGGGCGTGTCGTTGTTGCCGCCGTCCCACAGGATCACGTCGGCCTCCTGCTCCGCCTGCGCGAGGATCGCGGCGTAGTCGATTCCGGCGAAGACGAGGTTTCCCTCGGAGATGTGCGGCTCGTACTCCTCGCGCTCCTCGATCGTCGCGTCCGCTGCCTCGAGGTCCTCGTAGCGCTCGAAGCGCTGCACGGCCTGCTTCGCCAGATCACCGTATGGCATCGGGTGGCGGAGGACGGCGACGCGCTTCCCGGACTCGCGCAGCAGCTCGGCAACGCGCCGGGTCGTCTGGCTCTTGCCGGAGCCGGTGCGGACGGCGCAGATCGCGACGCACGGCTTGGTCGACGCGATCATCGTGTCGCGCGGCGAGAGGAGGACGTAGTCCGCGCCTGCTGCGAGCACCCGCGAGCCGACGTGCATCACGTGCTCGTGCGTGACGTCCGAGTAGGCGAACACGACCTGGTCGATCGCCCGCTCGCGCACGATCTGCTCGAGCTCGTCTTCGGGGAGGATCGGGATCCCGTCGGGATACGCGTCGCCTGCAAGCTCGCGCGGGTAGACGCGTCCGTCGATGTTCGGGATCTGCGTCGCCGTGAACGCGACGACCTCGACGTCGTCGCGGCCGCGGTAGACGACGTTGAAGTTGTGGAAGTCGCGGCCCGCCGCGCCCGCGATCACGACCCGGGTCGGATTCATGCATAGAGCCTATTCAGTCGGCGGGCCGCGGAGCGGAGACCCTGGTCGCCGGAAGTCTGGGTCAGGTCTTGGGCGCTTCGCTCTGCGTGCGCCGGTCGAGCTCGGCCTGCGCCTTCTCGGCGAGCCGGCGCGTGCGGTCGGCGTTCTCGCGCATCTGCCGGCGCGCCTCGAGATCAGCCTTCGTCAGTTTCCTCTTCGCCATCGTCGCCTCCGAGTAGCAGTTCGATCCGTTCGAGCGATCGCGCGGCGTCGCTCATATTGAACAGTAGCGCGACGACTTCCTCGCGCTCGATCACCGGGTCGGGCACGCCGACAGGGTCGCACCACGCTCCGTGCCGCGCAAGTGCCCCGGACGGCCCTGTCGGCGATCTACGCGGCGGCTAGGCCGCGGTCTCGCGCACGCGTTCGGCGACCGATTCCAGCTCGATCGAACCGCCGGTGACCTCGCGCAGAAGCTCGTCCGCGTTCATGCGTTGTCCCTCGGACCAGAGCTCGCGCACCAGAGAGCCGGCCGCGCGCTTCGTGTACCAGTCGCGCCCGAACTTCTCCTGCAGGAACGTGGAGAGCTGCGACTCGAGCGCCCAGGCCCGGAGGTACGCGTGCACGTAGTAGCGCCCGTCCATGTCCCAGAGGTAGTCCTCGGGCGCCGGTGTGATCTTCAGCGCGTCAGCCTGCAGCTCGACGTAGCGGGACTGCATCGTCCGCGGGTCGTCGGCCTGGTGGAACTCGATCTCGTAGAGGAGCTTCGCGCAGTAGCGGCGGACGAAGTAGAGGAGGATCGCCGCGCCCTCTGCCGCGTACTCGCGCGGCTTCGGGAAGTCGAGCATCCGTGAGAGCCACCCCGCGTCGTCGGTCAGGTGCTCGAGCAGCATCGCCCAGCCTTCGGTGACGGCGTTGTCGCCGAGCCGCTTCTCCTCGACGGAGAGCGACGACGACGTGTGCGCGAAGTGCTCGGCGTGCCCGGCCTCGTGGAAGAGCGCGCTCCAGTCGTCGGCACCGCCCGTGGGCTTGATCACGAGCATCACCTTGTCCGGCACCTCGATCGGCACGCAGAACGCGCGCGGGTCCTTCAGCGGCCGGTTCTCGACGTCGAGGTGGACGTTCTCCTGCCCGTCGAGGTCGACGCCGAGGTCCTGGAGCGTCGCGCGGAGCGCGGGCAGCATCCGGTCGGCGGGGAAGCCGGCGTCCCACGTCGTCGCGCGCATCATGCGGTCCTTGTCCCAGCGCTCCGCCTCCGAGAGCGGCATCCCGACGCGGTTGCGGAAGAGCTTGTCGCCGAGCTTCGTGTGCAGCTGCTCGGTCGACGACAGGAACGCCCGGCACTGGTCGGCCAGCCCTTCCAGGTCGAAGCCGAAGTTCTTGTACAGCTCGAAGTAGTTGTCCGCGCCGAGCTCCCGCACGGCGTCGCGGACGCGCTGGTGCGACTCGAGGTAGAGCGGGTTCAAGTGCTCGTCAACCAGTTCGTTGCGGAGCCGCTCGAGGCGCTCACGCTTGCCACGGTCGGCCTCGTTCATGATCGTCGGCTTGATCATCCGAAACGGGATCTCCTCGCCGTCCACGGTCGTCTTGAGCTCGGTCTCCGCCCGGGCGAGCTTCTCCTCGAGCTCCTTCGTCAGCTGGCCGAGGTAGCCCTCGCACGCGAAGCGCCAGAGCTCGCGGATCCCCGAGCTGCCGTTCACGGCGGCCCCGATCGACCG
>JBDTVA010000161.1:0-4351 GCA_040007455.1 Actinomycetota bacterium
AGCGTGCGCCGGCGCAGAGCTCGCGCCAGCCGCGCCGGCTGCACCGTGGCGCACTCCCGAAACAGGACGCCGCCCCGAAACCGCGGCGAGCGGCAGCGTGCGTCCACCTCCTCGGGTGCGAGCGGGACCGCCTCCTCGGGCACGCCGAGCTCGCGCGCCGTGTCGACCGCACGCGCGAGTACGTGTTTCTGCTGGGACGTCGTCGCGACCTCGAGCATGCCCGCCTCGCGCAGCCACACGTCCTCTCCGAGCGCGCGCACCGCGGGGAGGATCCCGTCGCCGGCGCGCGCGAGCTCGAGCGCGCGTTCGTCGCCGAGCACGTCACGCAGCCAACCGAGCATGCTCCAGTAGCCGTGCAGGAAGCCGCCGTTCCTCCCGCTCGGCCCGTGCCCGCAACGTTCGGCCTCGACGAGCGTCACGCGCAGTTCCGGCGCGCGCTGTTTCACGGTCAGCGCGGTCCAGAGCCCGCAGTAGCCACCGCCGACGATCGCGACGTCCGCATCGTGATCGCCGCTCAGCGGCGAAGCCGATTCGTCGGGCGTCGCTTCCTCGAGCCACCAGCTGATCGGCGCCGCATCCATGGGCGAGACGCTAGACGAGCACGAGCTGCGCCTCGGTGCCGAGCCCGGACACGCCGACGCCGACGAGCCTGAGCGCGCCGGGCCGCTGGTCGAGGGCGCAGTCGAGCAGCTCGCACGCCAGCGCGTAGATCCGGTCGGCCTCGTCGGTGCCGGTCGAAAGGGTCGTCGAGCGCGTGCGCGTCGTGAAGTCGCCGTAGCGGAGCTTCGTGGTGACCGTGCGCGCGAGCAGCTCACGGTCGTTCAGGCGCCGGGAGAGGCTGTCCGACATCCTGCGCAGCTCGTCGTGGAGGCGAGCGCGCTCGGCGACGTCGCGGTCGAACGTCTCCTCGTGGCTGATCGAGACGGGCGGCTCGGAGACGGGCTGGACGCGCCGTCCGTCGATTCCGCGCGCGCGGTCTCGCAGTTCGCGCCCGATCTTGCCGGCGAGGAGCGTCGCGAGCAGGTCGTCCGAGAGCGCCGCCAAGGCGCCGATCGTCTCGATCCCCGCGGGTCGCAGCCTCTGCTCGGCGCGCGGGCCGACTCCGGGCAGCTTGCGGACGTCGAGCGGTGCGAGGAACTCGGCTTCGCGACCACCGGGGACGACGGTGATCCCGCCCGGCTTGCGCCGGTCGCTCGCGATCTTCGCGACGACCTTGCAGCTCGAGATCCCGAGCGAGCACGTCAGGTTCGTCGTGCCGCGCACGGCGGTCTGGATCGCTTCTGCCAGCCTGCGGGCGCCGAGGAAATCGTGCGCTTCGTCGCTCAGGTCGAGGTAGCCCTCGTCGATCCCGGTCTGCTCGACGACCGGTGCGACTTCGCGGATCGTCGACCAGACGCTCCGCGAGAGCTCGCGGTAGCGATCGTGACGCGGGCGGACGAACACCGCGCTCGGGCAGCGGCGTCGCGCTTCCGCGCAGCTCATCGCGGAATGGATGCCGAAGCGACGGGCCACGTAGTTCGCGGTCGCAACGACGCCGCGACCGCGCGGGTCGCCGCCGACGATGAGCGGCTTCTTGCGAAGGCTCGGGTCATCGAGCTCCTCGACGGCGGCGAAGAAGGCGTCCAGGTCAACGTGCGCGACGATCACTGTGGATGAGAAGTCTCACATTCGGCACAGACGAGACACCCACTCGTCACAGATTGCTCGCTAGGTTCATCACATGCCCGCCAAAGCCCCAGCGAAGGCCGCGACGCCGTGGGGCGACGCTGCTCTCGTCGACCAGCTCGAAATCCCCCAGCGCGCCGGCGATCGCCGGTTCTCTTCGGTCGTGCAGCTGCTCGAGAATGGGAAGGGCGAGCGTCTCGTCCGCTTCGCGTACACGACTGACGGCACCGCCCGCCGCGGACCCGTGACGCTGCGTGCGCGCGACCTGGCGCGCCTGCACGATGCGCTCCGCCGCCACCCCGAGCTCGCCGAGACGCTCGGTCTCGGAGGTGGTGCCTAGACGAGCGCCCGTTCCCGTTCGCGCGCAGCGTCGACGAGCGACGCGATCACGAAGGTGCCGTCGGCCGGTCCGAGCAGCGGATCGACCGCGTGCTCGGGGTGCGGCATCAGCCCGAGGACGTTGCCTTCTCGGTTACAGACGCCCGCGACGTCGTGCATCGACCCGTTCGGGTTGTCCTCGTAGCGCAGGACGATCTGGTCGAGGGCGACGAGCTCCGCGTAGAGATCGTCGTCGGCGAACCAGGCCCCCTCGCCGTGCTTCACGGGGATCGTGAGGGTCTGCCCGACCGTGCACCGCGAGGTGAGCTTCGTGTCGGCACGCTCGACGCGCACGCGCGCATCCCGACAAATGAACTCGAGCGATCGGTTCGGGCGGAGCACGCCCGGCAGCAGGCCGGCCTCGCAGAGGATCTGGAACCCGTTGCAGATCCCGAGGACCGGTCCGCCTGCAGCGGCGAAGCGCCCGACGGCCTCCATCGCCGGCGCAAACCGTGCAATCGCACCGCAGCGGAGGTAGTCGCCGTAGGAGAAACCGCCCGGGAGAATGACGCCTGCGACGTCGGGGAGCTCCTGCTCGGCGTGCCAGACGAACACGGGGTCGGCCCCGAGCGCATGCAGCGCCCAAGCGGCGTCCCGGTCGTCGTTCGACCCGGGGAAGACGATCACGGCGACCTGCGGACGGCGTTCGCTCACTCGTCGTCCAGCTCGATCTCGAAGCTCTCGATCAGCGGGTTCGCCAGGAGCTGCTCGCACATGCGCTCGACCTCCGCGCGCGCGGAGGCCGCGTCCGTCGCCTCGAGCTCGAGGTCGACGACCCGGCCGACGCGGGCTTCCCCGACTGCGAACCCGAGCTGCCGGAGCGAGCCTTCGACGGCCTGACCCTGTGGGTCGAGGATTCCCGCCTTCGGGCGCACGAGCACGGTCGCCTTCACCGCAACACCACGTCCGGGTCGGCGACGTATTCCGAGAACCCGATCCCCGTGATGCGTTCGAAGGCTTCGACGTAGCGCGCGCGTGTGCCCGCGACGACGTCGTCCGGAAGCTCCGGCCCCGGCGCGGTCTTGTCCCAGCCGAGGGTCTCGCAGTAGTCGCGGACGAACTGTTTGTCGAACGAGGGCTGTGCCCCGCCCGGCGCGTACTCGTCCGCCGGCCAGAACCGCGACGAATCCGGCGTGAGCGCCTCGTCACCGAGCACGAGCCGGCCCTCGTCGTCGAGCCCGAACTCGAATTTCGTGTCCGCGATCACGATTCCGCGCTCGCGTGCGTACTTCGCCGCGTGCTCGTAGAGCGCCAGCGCGACGCGCTCCACCTCGCGGAAGCGTTCCTGCCCGACGAGCTCGGAGGCCCGCTCGGCGTCGATGTTCTCGTCGTGACCCGACTGGGCCTTCGTCGCCGGCGTGAAGATCGGCTCGGGGAGCTGGTCGGACTCGCGCATCCCCGACGGCAGTGCGTGGCCGGAGGTCGCGCCCGTCGCGAGGTAGTCCTTCCAGCCGGACCCGGCGAGGTAGCCGCGGACCACGCACTCGATCGGCAGCATCTCGAGCCTGCGGCACTCGGTCGAGCGGCCGTCCTCGCGCAGCGCGAGCAAGTGGTTCGGTACGAGGTGCCTCGTTCGAGCGAACCAGAACGCGGCGAGCGCGGTGAGCACGCGACCCTTGTCGGGAATCTCCGTGGGGAGCACGACGTCGAACGTCGAGATCCGGTCGCTGGCGACGAGCAGCAGACGCGCGTCGTCCAGCGCGTAGAGCTCGCGGACCTTCCCGCTTCCGACGTGGGCGACGGTCTCAGACATAGGTGGGCTCCTCCTCCTTCGTCCGCACGAGCGCGTTGAGGCGCTCGAAGACGGTGTCGACGTGACGGGTGTACGGCTCGAGCGAGAAGACCTCGTCGAGAGCGAGCCGTGGCGCGAGCTCCGAGTCGCCGCGCACGAGCTCGCGAAAGTCCTGCTCCTCCTCCCAGGCGCGCATCGCGTTCCGCTGCACGTGCCGGTACGCGTCGTCGCGCGAGAGGCCGCTCTCCACGAGCGCGAGCAGCACGCGCTGGCTGAAGAACAGGAAGTGGCTCGCCTCCAGGTTCCGGCGCATGCGCTCCGGGAAGACGACGAGCCCTTCGACGAGCCAGGCGAACCGCTCGAGCATGTAGTCGAGCGCGAGGAACGCGTCCGGCACGACGACACGCTCGGCAGACGAGTGCGTAATGTCGCGCTCGTGCCAAAGCGCGACGTTTTCGAGCCCGACGAGCGCTGCCGATCGGACGACGCGCGCGAGGCCGCAGATCCGCTCGGAGACGACCGGGTTCCGCTTGTGCGGCATCGCCGAGGAGCCCTTCTGCCCGCGGCCGAACGGCT
>JBDTVA010000162.1:0-4351 GCA_040007455.1 Actinomycetota bacterium
GCGCCGCTCGAGGTGGCGCGGACGAAGGCGTGGACGTGGGCGCCGAGGTGGCAGAGCCCCTCGGTCAGGTGCGAGCCCATGAAGCCGTCGGCGCCTGTCACCAGGACGGTTCTGTCCTCGTAATAGGGGCCGAAGTCCTCGCGCAGCTGCGCGAGCGACTCCTCTGTCCAGACCGAGTCGTTTCTGTTCGCCATGATCGGAAGGATGCGGACCAGCCGCAGCGGAGAGACTACCGCCCCCGACCGCCGCAGCGCCCTGGCTAGCGGAATCCTTACAGGGCTCTCGAGCCTCGTCCTCAGCGCGTCCGGCGCGATCGCCGCGGCGATCCTGGCGCAGAAGTTCGGGCGTGACGCGGGCACCGACGGATTGCTCGCGGCGTACGGCGTCTACGTCACTTTGGTGCTCGCCGCTCAGGCGCTCCGGCTGACCGCGGTGCCGGAGCTCACCCGGACCGAGGGTGCCGTTGCCGGCTCGTACGCGGCGGCGATCCTCGTCGTCGGCCTGCCCTCGACGATCGTGGTGTGGCTCTTCGCGGAGCCGCTCGCGGAGCTGCTGACGGGCAAGCTGCCGCAGGAGGCGGCTGATCTCGCGGCGTCGGCGCTCCCGTGGCTCGTCGCGGCGGCGTTCGTCCAGGTGCTCGCCGCGCTCGCGGCCGCGACGCTTGCGGCACGCAATCGTTTTGGTGCGGCCGCGCTCGGGTTCTCGGCCGGCGGCGTTGCGGGGCTCGTCGTGTTCGTCGTGCTCGCGGACGAGCACGGCCTCGTTGCGCTCGCGTGGGGGCTCGCCGCGAACGCCGCGATCTCGCTCGGGGTTCCGGTCGCCGCGCTCGGCGGGACGCTCGGGCGGCTGCGGTTCGGGGGAGTCGTCAGACGCCTCGTGCTCCTCGCCGAAGCGGCCGCCGTGCCGCTCGCGCTGCAGGGGCTCTACCTGATCGCCTTGCGTGGGGCCTCGGGGGTCGGCGTCGGGGCGGTGACCTCGCTCTCGTACGCGTACTTCTTCGCCGCGGTGCTCGTTGCCGCGACCGCCACCTCGCTCTCGATCATCTCGACCGCGGAGCTGACTCGCCGCAGGGTCGATGCGGAGGCGGCCGTCGAGCACGTCGTGCACGGCTCCTGGCTCTGCCTACCGCCGATCGCGGCCGCGGCCGGCCTCGTCGCGCTTGCCGGCGACCGGATCTCCGCGGCGGTGCTGGGCGACGCGTTCTCGGGCGAGGTCGGAGAGGAGCTTGCGCGGCTCGTCGTCGTGCTCGCACCGTGGACGGTCGCGGCCGTCGGCTTCTCGCTCGCGTTCCCGCTCCTCTACGTGCTGGAGCGAAGCCGCGTGCTCGTGCCGGTCGCTCTCGGCGCGCTCGTCCTCGACGTGCTGCTCTCGCTCGCTCTGCGCGAGCTCTGGGGGCTCGAGGGGCTCGCTCTCGCGCTCGGCCTGACGACGCTCGCCGTGCTCGCCGCCCTGCTCCTGGCATTGTCGCGGCGCGCCTTGCTCGCAGCTGTTGCGTCGCTCGTCCGCGTCGCCGTCTCCGTCGGCGGGCTCGCGGTGCTGTCGTTCGGCGCATTTGCTCTCGTGGCGAGCGACGCGCTCGCCGCCGCGGGCGGGCTCGCCCTCTACGTCGTGCTGCTCGCGCTCGTCCGGCCCCGCGGGCTACGCGAGGCCTGGAGCTACATGCGCGAGCTGCACTAGGAGGGCTTGGCCTAGCGGCCCGGCGGCACAGCGCCAGTTCCGCCAAACCCTCCTAGGCGCAGCGACGAGCAGGGAACCGGTTGTGATGATGATCTGCGCCCTTGCAGGCCGTCCCGTACCCGCTTCTGAAACGACTAACTGACAAGGTCGTCTCTGCTGCGCTGATCGTGCTCTTGTCACCGGTCTTCGCGGTGATCTGGCTTGCAGCGGTTCTCGACATGCTGCTCTCGCCCCGGGACCGAGGACCCTGGCTCTACCGGGAGCGGCGAGTGTCGCGGGGGCGCGAGTTCGACCTGCTCAAGCTCCGGGCACTGCGGGAGGACGCGCTGCGCGAGATGCGCGATCGGGGAGGATGGGCGCGCCAGTACGAGGCGAATCCCGACAACCTCACCTGGGTCGGCCGCCACCTGCTGAAGCCGTGGTACCTCGACGAGCTGCCTCAACTCGTCAACGTCCTGCTCGGCGACATGAGCTTGGTGGGCCCGAGGCCGTGGCCGGTGGCCGCGGTCGATGAGCAGGTGAGGCAAGGCCATAACTACCGCACGCGCGCCTTGGCCGGATTGACCGGCCCGTCACAGGTGGAGAAGGGAGGGCCGGAAACGGGCCCCGGTCTCGATCTGGCGTATCTCGAAGCCTGTCGTAGGTGGAGCAGCTGGCATCTCGTCGGATACGACCTGGCGCTCCTGCTCAGGTCGCTTCGCGTCATGTTTCGCCGCGATGGGTTGAGAAACTAGCGGGCGAGGCGCAGGCCGGACAGCTAGCCCTTCCGGCGAAAGCGCAGGCCGGTCCGCCGACGCGCCAACTCGACCGTGCGCAGGCCGAGCCGCGTGGAGAAGAGCCGCTGCCGCGCCGAGGCGACCGCACGCGCTCCGGGCGGCAAGTAGCCGAACCCCATGCCGCCGCCGATCCGCTCGCCGTCCCAGTCGAACGCGGGTAGCCCGTCGGTGAGCTTCCTCACGACGGCGGTCCGAAAGCTCGCGGCGTCTTCTACCGCCCAGCGGGGGTCGGCGCGCAGCGCATCGAGGAGCGCGCGCACCGGCGGCATGTACGCGTCGTCGAGGAGCACGCGGCCGCCGACCTTCACGCGGCGTGCGACGAACCACCAGTCGAGGATCGGATACGGGAAGCCGTGTGCGCCGTCGACGAGCACGAGGTCGAGCGGGCGAGGCTCGAGCCGCGGCAGCACCTCGTGCGAGAAGCCGATCCGGAACGTGACCCGTGACGCCTCGACTCCGCGCCGCTCGGCTTCCGTGCGGAACCGGACTTCCTCGTTGGCCTCGGGCGTCACCGCCTCGTGTTCCGCGCCCGCCGCGGCGAAGACGAGCGTCGACGCGCCGGAGCCGGTCTCGAGCGTCGCCATCCCCGGCCGGACCTCGCGTTCGAGCCACTCGAGGGCCTCCCACGCGAGCCCCCAGTACTCCGACCCGCCTGCGTGCAGGCCGGGCGGGTCGCGGCGCAGCTGGTCGGTCAGGGTCCCCACGCGCCTATCATCGCCGCCGAGTGAACAAGCGCGCGCTCATCACCGGGATCGGCGGCCAGGACGGCTCGCTCCTCGCGGAGTTGCTGCTCGACCAGGGCTACGACGTGTCCGGGGTCGTGCGGCGGTCGGGCGCGAGCTACCCGAACCTCGAGCCGATCCGGGAGCGCATCGACCTCGTCGAGGCTGACCTGAGCGACCAGCTCGTGCTCGTCCGCGCCCTTCGCGCGGCCCGGCCGCACGAGGTCTACAACCTCGCGTCGGTCTCGTTCGTGCCGGCCTCGTGGGAGCACCCCGTGCTGACCGCCGAGCTCGCCGCGGTCGGGGTGACCGCGCTGCTGGAGGCGATCCGCGAGGTCGACGCGTCGATTCGCTTCTACCAGGCGTCCTCGAGCGAGATCTTCGGCGAGCCGCGCGAGTCGCCGCAGACCGAGGAGACGCCGCTCTCGCCGCTCACGCCCTACGGCGTGGCGAAGGCGTACGCGCACTTCATCGTCCGCTCGTACCGCATCCGCTACGGGCTGCACGCCTCGGCGGGGATCCTCTACAACCACGAGTCGCCGCGACGCCCGCTCGAGTTCGTGCCGCGCAAGGTTGCGCATGCCGCCGCAGCGATCTCGCTCGGGCTCGAGGGCGAGCTCTGGCTCGGCGACCTCGACTCGCGTCGCGACTGGGGTTACGCGGCCGACTACGTGCGCGCGATGTGGCTGATGGTGCAGCAGGACGAGGGAGACGACTACGTCGTCGCGACGGGCGTCACGCGGTCGGTGCGCGATCTCGTCGAGACCGCCTTCGAGCACGTCGGTCTCGACTCGCGGGAGTACGTCCACATCGACGAGTCGCTGCAGCGCGGCACCGCGGAGCTCCACAACCTCGTCGGCGATCCGTCGAAGGCGCAGCGCGAGCTCGGCTGGAAGCCGACGGTTTCGTTCGAGGGGCTCGTCCAGCTGATGGTCGACGCCGAGCTCGAGCGACTCCGCGGCGAGGTCGCAAGGGCTATCTAGTGCCGGAGTTCGACCGGTACGGCGAGGGCAACTACGAGCGCGCGCTGGAGCGGTCGATCTCGTTCGGCGGGCAGGACGCGAGCTTCTACCACGAGGTCAAGGCCGGCCGCCTCGTCGACCTGGCCCGACGGCGGCTCGGCGAGCCGTCGTCGCTCGCGGCGCTCGACGTCGGCGCGGGCATCGGACTCGTCGA
>JBDTVA010000163.1:0-4351 GCA_040007455.1 Actinomycetota bacterium
GCGGTCCTGAACAGCTCGTGCGGCACGGACGATCGCGCGCACCTGCATCTCGTAAATCTCGGGGTGCTGCAGCCCGAGCCGGCAGCCGCGCGTGCCGAGCATCGGGTTCGACTCCTGAAGCTGCTTGATCCGCTCGCGCATCTCCTCGGGCGCCTCGTCGAGTGCAGGCAGGAACTCGTGCAGCGGGGGGTCGAGCAGCCGGATCGTGACCGGAAGGCCCGCCATCGCCTCGAAGATTCCCTCGAAGTCGGACTGCTGCATCGGCAAGAGCCGGTCGAGCGCGCTGCGCCGGCCCTGCTCGTCGCGCGCCATGATCATCTCCTGCACGACCGGCAGCCGATCGTCCCCGAAGAACATGTGCTCGGTGCGGCAGAGGCCGATCCCCTCTGCGCCGAACGCACGTGCACGGGCCGCGTCCTCCGGTGTGTCGGCATTCGCACGCACCTTCAGGCGGCGCACCTGGTCGGCCCACCCGAGCACCGTCTGGAAGTCCTCGTTGATCTGCGGCGGCACGAGATGCACGTGCCCGACGATCACCCGTCCGGTACCGCCGTCGATCGTCAGCTGGTCGCCTTCGCGAAGCTCGTGCTCGCCGATCCGCGCCACGCGCGCCTTCAGGTCGAGCGAGAGGGCCTCGCAACCCGCGACGCACGGCTTGCCCATGCCGCGCGCGACGACGGCGGCGTGCGAGGTCATGCCGCCGTGGACGGTGAGGATCCCCTTCGCCGCGATCATCCCGTGGATGTCGTCGGGCGTCGTCTCCCAGCGGACGAGGATCACGTCCTCGCGCGCGCCACGCTCCACCGCCAGGTCGGCGTCGAAGACGACCTTGCCGCTCGCCGCTCCCGGGCTCGCGTTCAGCCCCGTCGCGGCGACGTCGTAGTGCTCGTTCGGATCGAGCATCGGGTGGAGCAGCTGGTCGAGCTGCGCGCGGTCGATCCGCGCGATCGCATCCTCGCGTGAGATCAGCCCCTCGTCCACCATGTCGACCGCCGCCTTCAGCGCCGCGGCGGCCGTGCGCTTCGCTGCGCGGGTTTGCAGCAGGTAGAGCTGCCCGTCCTCGACCGTGAACTCGATGTCCTGCATGTCGCGGTAGTGCTCTTCAAGTCGGCGCATCGTGTCGAGCAGCTGCGCGAACGCCTCGGGCAGCCTGGCCTGCATCGCCTGGAGCGGTTCCGGCGTTCGAATGCCCGCGACGACGTCCTCGCCCTGGGCGTTCGCGAGAAACTCCCCGTACAACCCCGGCTCGCCCGTCGACGGATCCCGGGTGAAGCAGACGCCGGTGACGCAGTTCTCGCCCTTGTTGCCGAAGACCATCTGGACGACGTTCACCGCCGTGCCCAGATCGTCCGGAATCCTGTGCGCCCGCCGGTAGACCTGCGCGCGGGGGTTCCCCCACGAGTCGAACACCCCGCGCACGGCACGTCGCAGCTGATCGCGGGCGTCCTGCGGGAACTCGCCACTCGTGCTCTCGCGGTAGATCGCCTTGTACGTCTCGACCAGCTCCGCGAGGTCCTCGGCTGTCAGGTCGGTGTCGTGTGCGACGCGGCGCTCCGACTTGAGGTCTGCGAGCGGCTGCTCGAAGCGGTGGCCGTCGATTCCTTCGACGACCTCGCCGAACATCTGGATCAGGCGTCGGTACGAGTCTCGCGCGAAGCGCGCGTTGCCCGTCGTGCGCGCGAGACCCTCGACCGCGACGTCGTTCAGGCCGAGGTTCAGGATCGTGTCCATCATCCCCGGCATCGAGATGGCCGCGCCCGACCGGACCGAGACGAGCAGCGGGTCCTCCGGGTCGCCGAAGCGCTTGCCGGCGCGTTCCTCGAGTCGCGCGACGTGCTCGCCGACCTCGGCGTCGAGCTCGTCCGGCACCCGGCCGAGCGCCATCGCGGCGCGGCACGCCTCCGTCGTGATTGTGAAGCCGGGCGGGACCGGGACACCGAGCTCCGTCATCTCGGCGAGCCCGATCCCTTTGCCGCCGAGGAGCTCACGCCCGCCCGGAACGGCCTCGTCGAACGCGTACACGTAGCGCGGGGCGGTCAAGGGCGGCCAATATTCCCACAAAGTGGCTGCACAGCAGATCGTGGCGGCCGGCGGGCGGACCCTCGGGACCCCCGTCGACGACTTCGTCCTCGGGCTCGCCCGCGGGCGGCGGGTCTGCACGGTCCCGACCGCGAACATGGAGCAGGACGAGAGCCTCGTCCTCTTCTACGACGCCTTCGCCCGCAAGGCGGAGTGCTCCCGGCTCGTTTTCAATCCCTGGCCGCCGTCAGACCTCCGCGCGTTCACCCTGGCCCAGGACGTGCTGGTGGTGCCCGGAGGAAACACCGCGAACATGCTCGCGGTCTGGCACGTGCACGGCTTCGACCGGATCGTCCGCGAGGCCTGGGAGCAGGGCGTCGTGCTCTACGGCTGGAGCGCCGGGATGATCGCCTGGTTCGAGGCAGGTGTGACCGACTCGTTCGGGCCGCAGCTCGAGGCCATGGACTGCCTCGGTTTCCTCCCCGGCAGCGCGTGCCCGCACTACGACGGCGAGGGGCTCCGCCGACCGCGCTACCAGGAGCTCGTCGCGGACGGCTTCCCCCCGGGCTGGGCGGCCGACGACGGAGTCGCGCTCCACTTCGCGGGAACCGAGTTGGCCGAGGCGGTCACGATCCGGCCGGCAGGCCGGGCGTATCGCGTCGAGCCGGGCTCGGAGACACCGATCGAGGCGCGCCTGGTCTGACTCACGCTACGCGGCGATCGCGCGCGCGGCGGCCGCCGCCTCGCTTGCCGCAGCTCTGATCAGCCCGCCGAGGCGGATCGAGATCGCGACGAAGTAGAGGCCCGGAGCATTGGGATGGGTCTGCGCGCCCTGCATGACCGGCAGGCCGCGCTCGTCGAGCACGCCGAGGTGGCCGACGATTGGCTCGAGCGCCGGTCGATACCCCGTGGCCGCGACGACCACATCCGGGCGGACGCGCGATCCGTCGGCGAGCACGACCTCCGCACCGTCGAGCCGCTCCACCGCCGACACGACCGCTACACGACGAGAGCGCACCGCGTCGACGATCCCCACGTCCAGGATCGGCACCGTGCCTGTCTGCTCCAGCTGCGTGTAGCCGTCCCGGGGCGCTGGCAGCCCGAAGTCCGACAGGTCCGGGACGGTCAGCCGCCGCAGCGTACGACCGACGAAGTTCAGCGCGCGCGGCGGCAGCGGCTGGACGGCGATCCCAACGAGCTGCGACGGCACGCCGAAGCGGTCTCGGCGGACGATGTTCGGCGGCGTCCGTACGGACAGCCAGACTCGCTGTGCCCCGCCCTCGACAAGGTCGACCGCGATCTCTGCGCCCGAGTTGCCCGCCCCGACCACCAGCACGTCCTTCCCGGTGTACGGCGCGGCGTTGCGGTAGTCGGCCGAGTGGACGAGCTCGCCGGCGAACGACTCGCGGCCCGGCCAGTCGGGAAGCCACGGGACGTTGCTGTATCCGGTCGCGACGACGACGTCGTCTGCGTCGATCGGGCCACCGCCCGTGTCGACGCGCCAGGCTCCGCTCCGCCGCTCGATCCGTCGCGCCTCGACACCGAATCGCGGTCGGATGTCGTTGGCTCGCGCGAACTCGTCGAGGTATGCGCGGAAGTCGTCGCGCTTCACCCAGCGCCCGTACGCGCGGGGGATTCGTGCCCCTGGGAGTCCGGAGAGCGAACGGATGGTGTGCAACCGCAGCCGGTCGTAGCGTCGGTCGCGCCACGCGGACCCGACGCAGTCGGCTCGCTCGACGAGGATCGGCTCGAGGCCCTTGCGTTTCAACTCGGCTGCAGCGGCGAGACCGGCGGGACCCGCGCCGATCACGACGGGCGGAAGCGTCACGAGCGCTTCGCGGCGAGCCAGCCCGCGACCCTGATGCCCATCCAGATCGGCGTCAGCAGCACGTAGAAGAGGACGACCGCGAACCCGAGCGCGGTCCACCAGAGCGCCCAGTACCGAAACGGCACCGGCCCTTTTCGCCGAAGGTCGCGGGTCATGCCTGCACCTCCTGGAGGTCGCGGGTCCGCTGCTCGACCGTTCGGATCACGCGCTGCGCGGTCTCTTCGATCGAGAGCTCCGAGACGTCGATCACGGGACAGCCGAGGCGACGGTGCACGACCTCGGCCTGCGCGAGCTCCTCGTAGATCTTCACGAGCTCGGAGTACTGCCGGGCGGTCCCGCCGAAGTTGCGCGCGCGTGCCGTGCGGATCTCGCCGAGCCGGTTGGCGTCGATCGTCAGGCCCACGACCTTGACCGGGTTGATCCTGAAGAGGTCCTGCGGCGGCTCGATGCCCGCGACGATCGGGACGTTCGCGGTCTTGTAGCCGAGGTTCCCGAGATACATCG
>JBDTVA010000164.1:0-4319 GCA_040007455.1 Actinomycetota bacterium
CGTAGATGATGTCGAACTCGGCCTGCTTGAACGGCGGCGCGACCTTGTTCTTCACGACCTTGACGCGAACGCGGTTGCCAATTGCCTCGACGCCTTCCTTCAGCGTCTCGATCCGGCGGATGTCCAGGCGGATCGACGCGTAGAACTTGAGCGCGCGGCCGCCCGGGGTGACCTCCGGGCTGCCGAACATGACCCCGATCTTCTCGCGCAGCTGGTTCGTGAAGATGCAGATCGTGTCCGTGCGGTTGAGCGTGCCGGCGAGCTTGCGGAGCGCCTGGCTCATCAGCCGCGCCTGGATGCCGGGGAGCGAGTCGCCCATCTCCCCCTCGATCTCGGCCTTCGGCGTCAGCGCCGCGACCGAGTCGATCGCGACGACGTCGAGCGCGCCGGAGCGGATGAGCAGCTCGCAGATCTCGAGCGCCTGCTCGCCGGTGTCGGGCTGCGAGACGAGCAGGTCGTCGATGTTCACGCCGATCCGCTTCGCGTACGCCGGGTCCATCGCGTGCTCGGCGTCGATGAACGCGCAGATCCCGCCGCGGCGCTGCGCTTCGGCGATCACGTGGTAGACGAGCGTCGTCTTCCCCGACGACTCCGGGCCGAAGATCTCGACGACGCGCCCTCGTGGCAAACCACCGATCCCGAGAGCAAGGTCGAGCGAGAGCGATCCCGTCGACACCGAGCCGACGTTCACGGCCGCCGCGTCGGTCATCTTCATGACGGAGCCCTTGCCGAACTGTCGCTCGATCTGCCCGAGGGCGGTGTCCAGTGCCTGCTCGCGATCCACTCTTCAGCCTCCTAGCGCAAACGATTCCAGAACCTCGTACTGCGCCCCGGATGGGTGCAGCCGAGACAGGTAAACAGCCGCGTCGGACGGACTGAACCGCCCGAGCGCGGGGAGCTCCGGGTCGAGCCGCGGACGCTCCCGGAAGCGGGTCACGGTCACGTGGGGCAGCCAGGGCCTCCGCTCCCGCTCGTAGACGCCGAGAGACTCCAGCCGCCCGAACAGGTCGTCGGCGAGGGCGGCGGCGCGCCCGTCCCGGTCGTCGCAGACGAGCATCCCGACGCTTCGGGTCTCCCGGTACCCGCGCACCTCGAGCTCCGGACGGTGTGCCCGACCGGCAGCTTCGCGCACCGCGCCGGCCACGGGCTCGAGGTCGCTCCCAGGCCTGGAGCCGAGGAAGGCCAGCGTGACGTGGAGGTTCCCCGGCGGCACGGCTCGCCCGCCGAGCTCGCGGAGCTGCCAGCCGGCCAGGGCCTCGACGACGTCGTCAGGTAGCCGCAGCGCGCAGAAGAGGCGAAGCCGTGCATCGGGATCGACGGTAGCGGGCGAGGTGTGACGTGCGTGTGTCAGGTCTGTGTCAACAACCGCCGCACCAGGTGGAGCGCGGCGGCAGCCGCCCGCGAGCGCACCGCCTCGCGGTCCGAGGGGTAGCTGAAGTCGACTACCCGGGCCGCGTCGGGGGTCTCCGCGGCGACGTAGCAGAGCCCGACCGGCTTCTCGGGCGTACCGCCCCCTGGACCCGCGATCCCGGTGATCCCGACCGCGACGTCCGCACCGAGCCGCTCGCGGGCGCCTGAAGCCATCGCCGCGGCGACCTCCGCCGAGACCGAGCCGTGCTCGCGGATCAGCTCTTCGGGAACGCCCAGTTGAGAGGTCTTCACCTCGTCCGCGTACGCGACGATCGCCCCGAGGAACACGTCGCTCGACCCGGGCACCCGCGTGAGCCGCTCCGCGACGAGCCCACCGGTGCAGGACTCGCCGGTGGCGAGCGTGAGCCCGCGCGTACGGCAGAGCGCGAGCACGTGCTCCTCGATCGTCCGCTCGTCGCGCGCGAACAGCCAGCGCCCGAGCGACTCGGCGAGCGCGGACTCGAGCTCGTTCGCGTCGCCCTCCGCACGGGGGTCGACGACGAGGTCGACGTGGATCTCGAAGTCCCGTGCGCAGATCGTCGCCTCGACCCCCTCAGGCTCCCCCCCGGCCTCCTCTAGCGCGCGGGCGACCGCGGACTCGCTCACGCCGAAGAGCCGGAGCACCCGGCGTCCGGGCGGTCGGGCGCGCGCGAGCAGCCCCTGCATCGGCACCGACTCGACCGCGGAGGCCCACAGCCGCTGCAGCTCGCCCGGAGGCCCGGGGAGCACCACGACGACCGTGCCGTCGTGCTCGAGGACGAGGCCGGGCGCGGTCCCCGCGAGGCCGACCGACGCGGCACCGTCCGGCAGCGACGCCTGCTTGCGCACGCCGGGCTCGAAGTCCGCGTAGGGACGCCGCAGCCGCTCGGCGACGCCTCGCGAGACCGTCTCGATCTGACCGTGGAGCTCGTCGTCCACGCGCAGTTCGCGCCCGGTCACGCGCGCGAGGAGCTCCACCGTTCGGTCGTCGTGGGTCGGCCCCAGGCCGCCCGAGGTGACGAGCAGGTCGCCGGCGAGCCCTTCCCGAAGCGCGGCTTCGAGCTCGTGCTCTCCGTCGCCGACGATCGTGATCCGCGCCGGCTCGAGCCCGCGCTCCAGGATCTCCCGCGCGAGGAAGGGACCGTTCCGGTCTGTCCGCTCTCCGCGGACGAGCTCGCTGCCGGTGACGACGAGGAGCGCCCGGGGCCGCGTCAATTCGCGGCGGGCGCGCGCTCGACGCCCGACGCGTCGACGAAGAGCAAGCGTGCGGGTGCGCGTGTGGCGCGTCCGTTGACGACCAGGTCGACGGCCGCCGGGCGCTGCACGTAGAGCCAGAGCTTTTGCCCGATCTTGAACGACTGCTCCCGCCCGTTGGGGATCGTGCCGGAGAAGACGAGCTCGCCTTCCTGCGAGTTGCGGCGCACCTCCATGCGCGTCGCGCCGCGTGTGCCGCGCACGACCAGTACGCGCTCGGCGGGCGCGCGCAGCCCGGTGTCGGCGACCGGAGCGTTCGTGTTCGGCGAGTCGTCGCCGGACTTCCACGCCGCGATCACGAGCCCGAAGACGACCGCGATTCCGACGAGCGTGACGAGGACAACGCTCGACTCGAGCCGCCGGTTGCGCGGGTGCGGTGTGCTCCGGCGAGGCCTGAACGGCTCCTCTTCCTCGCGCGTGACGTAGCGCGAGTTGTACTCGTCGACGTAGAGCTGCCCGTCGAGGCCGAGAAACTCCGCGTACGTGTTGAGGAACCCTTTGACGTAGGTCTGCGCGGGCAGCACCTCGAACTGCTCGTCCTCGAGCGCGCGCAGGTACTTCGGGCGGATCTTGGTCGCCCGCTCGGCGTCCGCGAGCTCGAGGCTCTGGCGGAGGCGTGCTTCCCGGAGGCTGTTGCCGATCTCGAACATGCCTTGACGATTGTAGAGCCGATTCGCCGGCTCGCCTACGTACGGCCCCGCCAGCTCAGGATCGCGTAGACGACAAGGGAAATCGCGCCGGTGCCTGCGAACAGGAGGCCAAACAGCCCGAGGAACCTGCCCAGGACGGCGGTCCGGGCGCCGCTTCGGCGGAGCGTCACCTGGGCGCGGCGCCGTCCGGCCCGCGCCGCACCCATTGCCGCGAGCCCGAGCAGCGCGGCGACGGGCACGGCCGCACCGGCCCAGATGAGCTCGACGCGCGGGCTCCGGTCGGCGTAGGCCGCGGCGGCCGGGATCGCCGCCGTCGCGAGCACGCCGAGGAGAACCGACCAGAGAGCGGGTGCGTTCTTCACCGTTACTGCTTGACGTACGGACGCCCGACGGCTGCGGGCGGGATCGAGCGCCCGATCACGCCGGCCACGGCGATCAGCGTCAGCACGTACGGGAGCGCCTGGAACAGGACCGCCCCGGAGGTCGAGTACTCGGGCAGCCGTTGCGCGAGCGCGCTCGAGAAGCCGAAGAGCAGCGCGGCGCCGAAGGCGCCGAGCGGTCGCCAGTTCCCGAAGATGAGCGCCGCGAGCGCGATGAACCCCCGCCCCGCGGTCATGTTCTCGTTGAAGGAGCCGAGGAAGCCGATCGACAGGTACGCCCCGCCGAGCGCGGCGAGCATGCCCGAGACGACCACCGCGACATACCGAGTGGTATAGACGGAGATCCCGACTGTGTCGGCGGCGCGCGGGTGCTCGCCGACGGCGCGCAGCCGCAGCCCGATCGGCGACTTGAACATCACGACGTACGAGACGGCGAGGAGCGCGAAGCTGAGCCAGATCATCAGGTTCAGGTGTCCGAACACGTCTTCCAGGAAGCTACCGGCCCCCGGAACCCCGCCGAGGAAGCCAAGGTTGACCTCGGGGATGCGCGGGATCCCGCCGCCCGGCGTCCCCTTGCCCCCGTAGACGTCGATGAAGAAGTAGCCCGTGACGCCGAGCGCGAGAAAGTTGATCGCCGTGCCGCTCA
>JBDTVA010000165.1:0-4312 GCA_040007455.1 Actinomycetota bacterium
CGTCAGGACGCTCAGTTCGGTGCTGCGCGATCCGCGCGGCCATCTCGTCGTCACCGGCTTCGGCAGTCGCGACGTAGACGACCGTCCCGCCCCGGTCGCGCGCGAGCTCGAGCGCGAGCGCCGACTTCCCGGCGCGCGCACCGCCGAGCAGAACGGTGAGGCTCACGGCTGACGGACGGGGACGACGACCCCGTCGACCACGCGAACGCGTGCACCGTAGAGCTCCTCGACGCGCTCGGACGTGAGCACGTCGCGCGCGCTTCCCTCGGCCACGACGCGGCCGCGGTCGACGAGCACGACGCGGTCGCCGTACTGCGCTGCGAGCGTGAGGTCGTGCATCGCGGCGACGACGGTGAGCCCTTCCTCGCGCCGCAGCCGGTCCACGAGCTCGAGCACCTGCTGCTGGTGCCCGATGTCGAGCGCGGTCGTCGGCTCGTCGAGCAGCAGGATCGGCGCCGCCTGCGCGAGCGCGCGACCGATCACCGCGCGCTGGAGCTCGCCGCCGCTCAGCGAGCCGAGCTCACGGCCGGCCAACTCGTCGAGGTCGAGGCGCCTGAGCGCGCGGGCTGCCGCGGTACGGTCCTCGGCGCCCTCCTGGGCGAGCGGAGAGAGGTGCGGCGTCCGTCCGAGCAGGACGTACTCGGCGACCGTCATCGCAGCGGGCACGACCGGCGTCTGCGGAACGAGCGCGACGAGCCGGGCGACCTCGCGCCTGCGCAGCCTGCCGAGGCGACGGCCGTCGAGGCTCGCTTCGCCGCGGAAGCCGACCGTGCCGGCGAGCACGCGAAGCAGCGTCGTCTTGCCTGCGCCGTTGGGGCCGAGGATCGAGACCCACTCGCCGCGCTCCACTTCGAACGAGACGCCGTCGACGATCGTCTTGCCGCCCGCGGACACCGAGACCGAGTCGAACGCGACCGCGCTCACGCGGAGCTCCTCGTCGTGCGCAGGACGAGCGCGAAGAAGGGTGCGCCGATGAACGCGGTCACGACGCCGATCGGCAGCTCAGCAGGGGAGAGGATTGTGCGCGCGAAGACGTCTGCGAGCACGAGGAACGCCGCTCCGACCACGACGGACAGCGGGAGGATGACGCGGTAGCTCGAGGAGACCATGAGCCGCACCAGGTGGGGGACGACGATGCCGACGAACCCGATCAGCCCGCTCACCGCCACTGCGGCGGCGGTCCCGAGCGTCGCGGCCGCCACCAGGAGCAATCGAATGCGAGTGACGTCGAGCCCGAGCGTGCGCGCCTCCTCGTCGCCCACGGCGAGCGCGTCGAGCGTACGTCGGTGCAGGAGCAGGACCGTCGCGCTGATCGCGACGTAGGGGAGGACGGTGAGCACGTCCCCCCAGCCCGCGGTCGTCAGGCCGCCGAGCAGCCACGCGTACACCTCGTTCAGCGTGTCCGAGTTCTGCTGCTGCACGAACACCTGTGCCGCCGTCAAGAATGCCGCGACCGTGACGCCCGCCAGGATCAACGTCGCGGTCGTCCGACCGCCGCCGACCGAGCGGCCGATCAGATACGCGGCGACCACGGCGGCGATGCCGCCCGCGAACGAGGCGAGCGGCAAGACGAACCCGTCGACGCCCGCTGGCCCGTACGCGATCACGAGCGTCGCTCCGAACCCTGCGCCTGCGGCGACTCCGAGCAGGTATGGATCGGCGAGCGGGTTCCGGAAGACGCCCTGGTACGACGCGCCGGACAGCGCGAGCATCCCGCCGACGAGCGCACCGAGCACCACGCGGGGGAAGCGCAACTCCCAGACGATCGCCTCCTGCGCCGCGTCGAGCGGCGTGGCGACGCTCAGGAAAGGCACACGGGCGAGGGCCGAGCGGGCGATCTCGCCGATGCCGATCGGCACCGGCCCGACGAGCAGGCCCACGAGCACAGCTCCCAGCAGCGCTGCCAGCGCGACGAGCGTCCACGGGACGCCGACGCGCGGTGCGACGACCGCCGGGAGACCGTGCTCGCGGGCGGCGCTCACGTCGAGCGTGCCCGCTTCACGTACGCCGCGACCGTCTGCACCAGCGACGCGACGCGCGGCCCCCAGCGGGACGCGACGTCGTCGTCGAGACGCACGACGTTCCTCCCGCGGACTGCGCGGGTCGTGCTCCACCCCGGCCTGCCCGACACGGTCGAGAGGCTCTGCCCGCAGCACTTCGAGTCGGCGAGGAAGATCAGGTCGGGGTTCGACGCGACGATGTACTCGCCCGAGAGCTGCGGGTAGTCGCTCGTGCCGCCGGCGCTGTCCGCGATGTTGCGGAGCCCGAACATCCGGTAGATCTGGCCGATGAATGTGCGTGACGTGACCGAGTAGTAGTCGGTCGTCAGCTCGTGGTAGACGGTGAGCGTCCGCCCGCGCGGCACGGATGCGAGCGCCTTCGTGATCCGCGCGCGCATCGAGCGAACCGTCGCTGCGGCTCCCTTGCGATAGCCGGTCGCCCGTCCGAGCTGGGTCACTTGCGCGTACGCCCGGACGAGGTTCGCCGCCTCGGGCTGGACGAGCACCGGGATCTTCAGCTTCCCCAGCGCCTCCGTCAGGCCCGAGTCGGTCCGAACGACCACGAGGTCGGGCCGGTAGCCCGCGATCGCCTCGGCGTTCGGCGTGTAGCCCGAGAGCTTCGTCCTCGGGGCACGAGCCGGGTAGTTGGAAAGATCGTCGACGGCGACGACCCGCCGGCCTGCGCCGATCGCGTAGAGGCTCTCGGTCGCGGTGGCGGAGAGCGAGACGATCCGCTTCGGCTGCCGGGGGATCGTGACCTTCCCTGTCGGCGTGGCGAGCACGACCGGGAACGGCTTCGGTGTCGCTGCCGTCTCGGCTACGGCACCGGGAGACAGTGCGAGGACGGCTGCCCCTGCCAGGCAGACGGCGAGCAGTTTCTTGACCATGAAAACCTCCGCGTCGAGCGGAGGGGGTGTGTTGGGCGGGCGATCCGCCGAACGTCCCTTCCTCCGAGGGCTGTGTTCGTCGGCGTGGAGCAGGCGTCCTGGCTCGTCCCCCGAGGGGGCTTGACAGTTGCGGGACAGCGCCGGGCTTGCACCGGACTTCGCTGCGACACACCGGCCGGAGATATGTGTCCGGCGCGCCGAGCCTAGCGGATCAGATCCCCGCGCGCTGGTCGTCGACCCACGAGCTGACGAGCCCGCGATAGTGCTCGACGAAGTGCTCCTGCTCTTGGACCGGGAACGTCGCGCGGATGGTCTGCACGAGTAGCTCGTCGAACGACGGGCCCTCGAAGTACTCGACCGTCAGCTCGTCGAGGCGCCCGAGCGACTCTGAGACGAACTCCTCGTAGCGCTCGGTCTCGAAGTACTCGTCCGCGAGCCGCCGGTACTCGCGCAGCTTCTCATCGTAGGAGAGATCCTGTCGGTCGCCGACCGCGAAGTACTCACGCGTGTCGAGGTCGACGCGCATCGGCCGGCCGGTCACGACGCAGAAGGCGGACCAGCGCAGCAGCGCGCGCATCGCCCAGGGGAAGTAGTAGTGCAGCGACGTGATCGCGACGTCGGGCGAGGCGTTCGCGTAGTCGATCGGCGAGGCCTTTCCGTCTTTGACGATCGTCTCGCACGAGTTGAACTCCCACCGGAAGAACGCGTTCACGAGTCGCGACACTGTCACGACCTCCCACCCGAGGTCCGGCGAGAGGAACCCGTGCTCGACCTGGTACCGGTCGTGCATGGGACGGTCGGGCTCGAAGCGCATCACCATCGTCTCGGCGCCGATCGAGAGCGAGCGCGCGAAGACGTCGAAGTCCTCGACCGCCCCCTGCACGTGCATCATCCGCTCGCCGGACTCGTCGTAGTGCTTGCGGAGCTCCTCCGGTGAACCGACGCGCGAGACGCCGATCCACTGGCTGCCGTCGAACGGCTTCATGAAGAGGGGATAGCCGACCTGCGCCGCGATCTCCGTGAGCTCGAAGGGCATGTTGTAGCGCTCGGCGGTCTCGACGAAGCGCGGGTTGCCCGGCGGGACCTTGTGGGGGATCAGCCACGTCTCCGGAACGTTCAGCCCGAGCCGCATCATCGCGCAGTAGGCGGAGTGCTTCTCCATCGACTGGAACGTGAACGGGTTGTTCAGCAGGTAGACGTCGTCCATCAGCGCGACCTTCTTCAGCCACGCGCGCGGGAGGTCGTACCACCAGGCGAGTCGGTCGATCACGAGCGAGTAGCGCGGCCGCGAGCGGAGGTCGAACGGCTCGTTGACGATCCGCTCCGTCGTGAGCTCGTGGTCCTCGCCGGCCCAACGGATCGGCCCCAGCTTCGTGACGAGCGACTCGAAGGCGGAGGGCCAGTCGTCCTCGGTCCCGAGCAGCA
>JBDTVA010000166.1:0-4295 GCA_040007455.1 Actinomycetota bacterium
TTCTCGACCACCCCTACAGTCTGCCTGCTTCGACGACCCGAGCAAGGAACTGCTGCGTGCGCGGCTCGCGGGGGGTGGCGAAGATCTGCTCCGGCGAGCCTTCCTCGAGGATCACGCCCTCGTCCAGGAAGCAGACGCGGTCGGCGATGTCCCGTGCGAAGACCATCTCGTGCGTGGCGATCAGCATCGTCATCCCGCCCTGCGCGAGCTCGCGCACCACGTTCAGCACCTCGGCCACCAGTTCGGGGTCGAGCGCGCTCGTGATCTCGTCGAGCAGGAGGAGCTTCGGCCGGAGCGCGAGCGCGCGCACGATCGCGACGCGCTGTTGCTGGCCGCCGGACAGGCTGTCGGGGTACGCGTCGCGCTTGTCCTCGAGCCCGAAGCGCGCGAGCAGCTCGTCGGCGCGCTGCTCGGCGTCTGCTCGCGAGAGGCCGAGCGCCTTGCGCGGGCCGAGGGTCACGTTCCCGAGCACACTCATGTGCGGGAAGAGGTTGTAGGACTGGAAGACCATGCCGATCTCGCGCCGGACGCGGTTGACGTCGACGCCGTCGGCCGTGATCTCTTCGCCTTCGAGGAAGATGCGGCCACCGTCGAGCGGTTCGAGCAGGTTCACGCAGCGCAGCAGCGTCGACTTGCCCGAGCCCGACGCGCCGATCAGGCAGACGACCTCGTGCTCCGCGACCGCGAGGTCGATCCCACGCAGCACGCTGGTGCGCCCGAACGACTTGTGGACGTCCTGGAGCTCGACTGCGTGCTTGGCGCTCATGTGCGTGCCAGCTCCCGCCGGCGGTTCCGTGCGATCAGCCAGTCGGTGAAGCGCGTGAGCGGGATCGTGAGCAGGAGGAAGAGCAGCGCCGTCGCGAGATAGGGCGTGTGGTTGAACGAACCGGCCGACTCGATCTGCGACTGGCGGAACGCCTCTACGACGCCGAGCAGCGCGACGAGGGCGGTGTCCTTTTGCAGCCCGATGAAGTCGTTCAGAAGCGGCGGCACGACGCGGCGGACGGCCTGCGGCAGGACCACGTAACGCATCGACTGAGCGTGCGTGAGCCCCAGCGAGCGCGCCGCAGCGGCCTGGCTCGGATGGATCGACTCGATCCCGGCGCGATAGACCTCCGCGACGTACGCGGAGTAGACGAGCACGAGCGCGACCGTCGCCCAGAAGAACTGCGAGTTCGGAACGCCGCGCAGCTGCAGGCCGGGGACGCCGAAGCCGAGCAGGTAGACGAGCAGGATCGTCGGGATCCCACGGAAGACGTCGGTGTACGCCGTGGACAGAACGCGGAGCGGGAAGAACACCGGCCCGGGCAGGCTCCGCAGCACGGCGAGGAACAGCGCCAGGACGAGGATGAACACCTCGGCGGTGAGGAAGAGCTTGACGTTCGTCTTGAAGGCGTCGGCGATGTCCGGGAACGAGTTCTTGAAGACCCGCCAGTTGAAGAACTGCTCCTCGACCTCCGGCCAGTTCGGCGAGTTGACGACGACGAGCACGAGCACGCCGAACACGACGACCGTACTGGCCGCCGCGACCGCAGCGCTACGGGCCCCGCCGGACCCGCCGAGGATCCGTGAGCTCCGGTCGCCTACTCGAGGACCGGAGCGCTCGTCTTGTTCGAGAGCCACTCGGTCTGGATCTGCTCGAGCGAGCCGTCAGCCTTCAGCGCCGCAAGCGCCTCGTTGACGCAGTCACGAAGCGTGTTGCCTTCCTGGAAGAGCATCCCGAAGTGCTCCTGGCTGCCGGTCGACGGGAACTGCCCGACGACCTTGCCGTTCTTGACCTCTTCGGCGCCGACGAGGAAGAAGGCCGTCGGCAGGTCGACGACGAGACCGTCGATCTGCTTGGCGTTGATCGCGGCGATCACGTCGTTCGACGTGTCGTACACGCGCGCGTCCTTGTCCGGCTGGATCGTGTCGTTGATGTAGCCGAGACTCGTCGTGCCGATCTGCGCGCCGAGTTGATACTGCTTGAGGTCGGCAAGCGACTTCGCGTCGGCGATCGGCGTGCCGTTCAGCACGACGAGCGCCTGGTTGACGTCGTAGTACGAGTCGCTGAAGTCGACCGCCTGGTCGCGCTCGTCAGTGACGGAGATCTGGTTGATGTCGAAGTCGAAGTTCTTCGGACCCGGCTTGAACGAGTTGTTGAAGGGCACGACGACCCAGGCGACCTCGCTCTTGGTGAAGCCGAGCTGCTCGGCGACCGCGTAGGCGACGGCACTCTCGAAGCCCTCGCCCGTGTTCGGGTCGTTGAACTCCCAGTCCGAGCCGGCCGGGGTCCCGCCTTCGAACCACGGCGAGAAGGCGGGGTTGTCGGTGCCGACCGTCAGCTTGCCGGGGCTGACGAGCTCGAGCTGGGCCTTGTCGCAGCCGGTGTCGGCCGTCGTCGTCGTGCCCGCCGCTTCGTTGTCGTCGCCGCCGCAGCCCGCGGCCAGTAAGGCGAGTGCGAGGATGGGAAGGAGCGCGAGCCGCTTCACGTGCGCGACCCTACCATTGTGCGATGGCCGAGTTCGTCGAGCTGGAGGTCGGTGGCCGGGTGGTCAAGGTGACGAACCCGGACAAGGTCTTCTACTCCGCGCGCGGGGAGACGAAGCTCGACCACGTCCGCTACTACCTCTCGGTGGGCGAGGGGATCGTCCGCGCCCTCTACGAGCGGCCGACGCAGCTCAAGCGCCACCCGGACGGAGCCGAGGGCAAGGCGATCTACCAGAAGCGCGTGCCCGAGAGCCGCCCCGACTGGATCGAGGTCGCCCGCGTCACCTTCCCGTCGGGGCGCCACGCGGACGAGCTCTGCGTCACCGAGCTCGCGCAGGTCGCGTGGGCTGCGAACCTCGGGACGATCGACTTCCACCCGTGGCCGTCGCGCCGCGCGCACGTCGACAACCCGGACGAGTTGCGGATCGATGTCGATCCGCAGCCCGGCACGGACTTCTCCCACGCGAAGCAGGTCGCCGCCTGCGTGCGGGAGGTGCTCGACGAGATCGGGTACGTCGGCTGGCCCAAGACGTCCGGCAACCGCGGCATCCACGTCGCCTGCCGGATCGAGCCGAGCTGGACGTTCCCCGAGGTGCGCCGCTGCGCGCTCGCGTTCGCGCGCGAGGTCGAGCGCCGGCTCCCGAAGCTCGTCACGACCGCGTGGTGGAAAGAGGAGCGCGGCGAGCGGGTGTTCATCGACTACAACCAGAACGCGCGCGACCGGACGATCGCGTCGGCGTACTCGGTGCGCGCGCGGCCGGACGCGACGGTCTCCGCTCCGGTCACGTGGGACGAGCTCACCGAGGTCGAGACCGAGGACTTCACGATCGCGACGATGCCGGGACGCTTCGCCGAGCTCGGCGACGTGCAGGCCGGGATCGACGACGAGGTGAACGACCTGGGGGTCCTGCTCGAGTGGGTCGAGCGAGACGAGCAGGAGGGCGTCGCCGAGGCGCCATACCCGCCGAACTTCCCGAAGATGCCCGGCGAGCCGAAGCGTGTGCAGCCCTCGCGCGCGAAGCGCAAGTAACAGTCTGTTACTTGACGGCGAGCAGCGACTCGAACGTGGGGGCGTTCGGGTTCCGCGCCGGGCGCACCTCGCGCCACGTGCAGTCCTTGGGGTCCTTGTCGTCGCGGAAGCGGATCAGCCGGGTGCCGTGCCGGAACCGGTTGCCCTGCACCTTGTCGTAGCGCACCTCGGCGACGAGCTCGGGCCGGAGCGCGGTCTCCTCGAGGTCGCCGGTTCCCCAGCGGTTCGGCTCCGAGAAGCGCCGCTCGGGTGCGTTCTTCAGCAGCGGCTTGACCAGCTTCAGGATCTCGGCGTGGCGCTTCGCGCCGATCGCGGCCGAGCCGACGTAGTCGAGCTCGCCGTCGTCGCGGTAGAGCCCGAGGAGCAGCGTCGCGAGGTGCGAAGGCTTCGTCTTCCAGCGCACGCCCACAACCACGCAGTCCGCTGTTTTGTACGGCTTGACCTTCGCGACCGCCTCGCGCGAGCCCGGCCGGTAGGGGAGGTCGAGCCGTTTCGCGATCACGCCGTCGAGCCCCGCGGCCTCGAACGTGTCGAGCCAGTTGCGCGCCTGGTCGAGGTCGGTGGTGGCCGGCGAGAGCCGAAAGCCCTTGGCGAGCTTCTCGAGCTCCTTGCGCCGCTTCTCGAGCGGCAGCTCGTGGACGGGCTTGCCCTTCCAGAGCAGCACGTCGAACGCGATGAACTCGGCCGGGATCTCGGCGGAGAGCTTGCGGATCCTACTCTCCGCGGGGTGCAGCCGCATCTGCATCAGCTCGAAGTCGAGCACGCCGTCGCGCGCGATCACGATCTCGCCGTCGAG
>JBDTVA010000167.1:0-4290 GCA_040007455.1 Actinomycetota bacterium
GCGTCGCCCGAGGCGAGCGCGGCCTCGAGCTGCTCGATCCGCCGCCGGTGCTCGACGAGCGACTCGCGAACCGCGTCGGCGTTGTCGAGGAAGATGTCGATCCAGATGCGCGGGTTCGCACCCGCGACGCGCGTCATGTCGCGCAGCGAGCCACCGGCCGCGGCGAGCGGCTCGTGTCCGTCGATCCGCGTCGCCCCGGCCTGGTTGACGAGCAGGTTGGCGAGCGCGTGCGGCAGGTGGCTCGTCAGCGCAACAAGGCGATCGTGCGCGTCGGGGTCGACCGCGACGGGGACGGCTCCGACCGCTGCCACGAACGCGTGCAGCGTGCGGTAGCGCTCGGGATCGGTCTGCGCGACCGGGGTGAGGAACCACGTCGCACCGTCGAAGAGCTCCGCGCGCGCGTTCTCCGGCCCTCGTGCCTCCGAGCCGCAGACCGGGTGCCCCCCGATGAAGCGCGCATCCGAGCGGGCTGCGCGCACGACGGCGCCCTTCGTCGAGCCGACGTCGGTGACGGTGCCGCTGGATGCCTCGAGCACCTCCGCGACCGACGCCGCGAGTCGCGCGACGGGCGCCGCGACGACCACGAGCTCGACGTCCGCCACCGCCTCGCCGAGGGAACCGGTCGCGTCGACGGCGCCGCGCTCGACCGCACCGGCGAGCGCTTCCTCGTCCGGGTCGTAACCGCGCACGTCCTCGACTCCCGCGCGCCGTGCGGCGAGAGCGACGGAAGCGCCGATCAGGCCGGTGCCGACAACTGCGAGTGAACGGACCGGCATCTCAACCTGCGGTCTTGCCCATCAGCTCGACGAGCGCGAACACCTCGCGCGCAAACGCCGGGAAGTCACCGGTGGGGATCTGCTGCGGTCCGTCCGACAGCGCTTGCTCGGGATCGGGGTGCACCTCGACGATCACGCCGTCAGCACCGGCGGCGACGGCGGCGAGCGTCAGCGGCAGCACGAGGTCGCGACGCCCGGCCGGGTGTGACGGGTCGACGACGACCGGAAGGTGCGTCTCCTGCTTGAGCACCGGCACGGCAGCGATGTCCAGCGTGTACCGCGTGGAGGTCTCGAAGGTCTTGATCCCGCGCTCGCAGAGCATCACCTGGTCGTTCCCCTCGCGGACGACGTACTCGGCGGCCATCAAGAGCTCCTCGATCGACGCCGACGGCGAGCGCTTCAGGAGCACGGGCTTCTCCGCACGACCCACCTCGGAGAGCAGCGTGAAGTTCTGCATGTTTCGCGCGCCGATCTGGATCACGTCGGCCCACGTGACGACGGCCTCGACATCGCGCACGTCCATCAGCTCCGTGACGATCGGCAGCCCGGTCACCTCGCGCGCCTCGGCGAGGATCTCCAGCCCCGCCTGCCCGAGTCCCTGGAAGGAGTACGGCGACGAGCGCGGCTTGAACGCGCCGCCGCGGAGCATCGTCGCGCCCGCTGCGGCGACGACGCGGGCCGTCTCGAGCGTCTGCTCGCGCGTCTCGACAGAACAAGGGCCGGCGATCAGCCCGAAGTAGGAGTCGCCGAGGCGTCGGCCGAGCGAGTCGATCATCGTCATGTCGGCCGCCAGCTCGCGCGAGACCAGCTTGTAGGGCTTCACGATCGGCAGTACCTGGTGGACGCCCGGGTAAGCCTCGAGCGGGAGCGACGCGAGGAGGTCGCGGTCGCCGATCGCGCCGATCACGGTCGCCTCGCGGCCCGTCGAGACGCGCGCCGACACGCCCACCTCGGCGAGGCGAGCGACGACGTGCTCGGTCTGGTCGGGCGTTGCACCCGGACCCATGACGATCAGCAGCTCGGGCGCCGCCTGCGTGGCCATTCGCCAAGTCTACGGGCGGTAGTCTCAGCGCCTGATGAGCGAGGAGAACACGGACCGGCTGATCCAGGAGTTGCGTGGCCAGATCTCCGACAACGATCGCGCGATCGTGCGCGCGCTCAACAAGCGGCTCGAGCTCGTCGCGCGGCTGAAGCGCCACAAGGAGGCGCAGGGGATCGACTTCGTGGACCCGCAGCAGGAAGCGTCGCTCCTGCGCGACCTCTCGCGTGCGAACCGTGGGCCGCTGACGCAGGACGGCCTCCACGGTCTCTACCGGGAGATCCTCGACCTGACGAAGCGCGAGCTCGACCGTTGAGGGTCTTCTCGGGCATCCGAGCCTCGGGCGACAAGACCCTCGGCAACTACAGCGGTGGGTTCCGTCAGTACCTCCACACCCAGGACGAGGCGGTGGCGGCCGGCGGCGAGGCGTTCTTCTGCGTCGTCGACCTGCACTCGATCACCACGCCGTTCGAGCCCGAGGTGCTGCGGGAGTCGACGCTCTCCGTCTTCGCGTGGCTCATCGCGACCGGGCTCGACCCCGACAAGTCGACGGTCTTCGTGCAGAGCCACGTGCCCGCGCATCCGGAGGCCGCATGGCTGCTCAGCGCGGTCACGGCGATGGGCGAGCTCCGCCGGATGACGCAGTTCAAGGACCGCGCAGAGGAGCAGGACTTCGTGTCGGCGGGCCTGTTCAACTACCCGGTCTTGATGGCGGCCGACATCCTGCTGTACAACACCGACGTCGTCCCGGTCGGAGACGACCAGCGCCAGCACGTCGAGCTGACCCGCGATATCGCGGAGCGATTCAACCAGCGCTTCGGCGAGACGCTCGTCGTTCCGCGCGGCGTCTACCCCGAGGAGGGCTCGCGGATCAAGAACCTCCAGGAGCCCGAGCGCCTGATGTCGACGACACGAGGCGCCCCGCAGGGCGTCGTGCGGATGATCGACCCGCCGGATGTGATCAGGAAGAAGTTCAAGACCGCGGTCACCGACTCCGGGCGCGAGGTCAAGCACGACCCCGAGGAGAAGGCAGGCGTCTCGAATCTGATCGAGATCATGGCCGTGGCGACCGGCGCGTCGATCGCCGACGTCGAGTCGCGCTACGACGGCGCCGGGTACGGCCAGTTCAAGGAGGACGTCGGCGAGGCGGTGGCCACCCTGCTGGCGCCGTTCCGGGAGCGCTACGACGAGCTGCGCGCGGACGAACCGGCGTTGCTCGCGTTGATGAAACGGGGCGCCGAGAAAGCTGCCGGGGTCGCGAACCCGACGCTCGATCGCATGTACGAGCGAATGGGCTTCGTCCGCTCCTAAGAGCTCAGATCCAGCCGCGCCGCTTGAAGAGAAGATAGAGGCCGACCGAGACGGTGAACATCATCCCGAGCGCCATCGCGTAGCCGAACCGCCAGTGGAGTTCCGGCATGTGGTCGAAGTTCATGCCGTAGACCGTGCCGACGATCGTCGGCGCGAACAGAATCGCAGCCCACGCGGAGATCTTCTTCACCTCTTCGTTCTGCCGGTTGGCCGCTTCGCTCAACGCCTTGGTCTCGATCGTCAGGTTGACGCTGAGGATGCTTCGGAGCAGTTCACCGAACGCGTCGACCTTTTCATGGATGCGGATCACGTGGTCGTGCACGTCGCGCAAGTAGCGTTGCTCCTCTTCGTCGAAGTCCGGCTGCTTCATCAGCTGCTCGAGGATCGTCGCGAGGGGCTGGACCGCCCTCCGGAACTGGATCACTTCGCGCAGCAGCTGGTACGTGCGGCGTGATGCGTCGGTGCCGCCGCCGAACACCTCGCTCTCGATCTCGTCGATGTCGTTCTCCACGCCCTCGACGACAGGCGAGTATCCGTCGACCACGTCGTCGACGATCCCGTGCACGATCGGCATGGGCCCAAGTCGGAGCAGATCGGGCCGCGCCTCGAGCTGCTCGCGAACGTGTTTGAGATCGGGAACCGCGCCGTGCGCGATGGTGATCACGAACCGCGGCCCCACGAACACGTGGAGTTCGCTGAAGTCCACCGTCTCGGTTTCGTCGAGGTACCTGGCCGGCCGCAGCACGAGGTAGAGCGTCTCGCCGTACTGATCGAGCTTCGGCCGCTGGTGCGCGTGAACGGCATCCTCGAGTGCCAGCGGATGGAGATCGAAGTCGCGCCCGAGCTTCTCCAGCTCGTCTGGCGTCGGGTCGGCGAGGCTGAGCCAGACCACTCCGTCCGCGCCGGCCTCTCCGGCGCCGACGCGCTCGCCGTTTCGATAGACGACGTGGTCGACGATCACGAGTGGAAGCTACCCACGTTGGCGCTCGACACTCGGGGCTGCGCGAAGTCGCTCGACCTCGTCAGCGCTCAACTCCCTCCACTCGCCAGGCCTGAGATCGCCAAGCGCAACCCCGCCGTAGCCCGGCCGATGGAGCCGCGTGACCGGAAGGCCAACGGCGGCGCACATCCGCTTGACCTGGTGCTTGCGCCCCTCGTGGATCG
>JBDTVA010000168.1:0-4276 GCA_040007455.1 Actinomycetota bacterium
GAAGACCCCGTACCAGCCGGCGTTGAGCTGGTCGACGACGATGTCGGCGCGGCGATCGCGCTCGACGGCCTCATCGTGCGGGAGCCCGTGGACGACGTCGAGGTCGACGGGCAGCTCGGCACACGCAGCCTCGACGAACTCGGTGCCCTTGCTCGCCTTGCGCGAAGGCGCGTGCACGACGAGCGGACGCTCGCCTCCGCGCCCCGGCGACGGCGTGTAGCGCCGCAGGTCGAGGCCAGGCGGGATCACCTCGGCGTCGGGAACCCAGCGGACCGCGTCGTACGAGCCGACGACGCGCGCGTCGGCTGCGCGCGCGTAGGCGAGCTGCTCCGGTGTCTTGCCGCGGATGTCGGAGCCGACGAAGTGGAAGACAGCCCGCTTGCGCAGCACCCGGAGGATCGGGAACTGCAACCTGCGCGGGACGAGCGTCAGCCCGAAGTAGAAGTGGAACACGTCGGTGAGCGGGAGCAGGCGTGCGAACGCGCGCCACTGCGTCAGCTGCCCGCGGAGGAACCCGTCGGGACGGTTCAGGTTCCAGTCGAACTCGGTCGGCCGGAACGGCTGCGGCTTGAAGACGACGAGCCGGGCGTCGACACCGCGGCGCTTGAGCGCCTCGACGTTCTTGTACGCGATCCCGGCCATGTTCACCGGCGCATGCGTGACACGCAGCGGTCTACGTGCAGTCCTGTTCACGAATCGTTCCGAACTCGGCACGACCCGTGAACAGACACGCCACATCTCGGCCGGTAGGCTCGAAGAGCATCACCCTGTTCCCCCAAAGGGAGGGTGGGGGGTGAGTGGGTGGGGGCGGGCCCTGCCGGGCGGCCGGTCACTCGTCCCATTCGACCTGGTCGAAAAAGCGCAGCGCTCGACGGGTTGGGCGGAGCTTCGCCGCCTCGGCGGCGAGGTCGGGCTCGTCGAGCTCCCCCAGCGCGAGCTTGACCCCGAGGTACGGGAGGTTCAGGTTCTCCTGGTAGACGACCGTCGAGATGCGCGGGTTGATCTCGATCACGGTGTCGCCGACGAGCTGGATGTTGAAGAAGTGGTCGAGCTCGAGCTCGCGGACGATCGACGCCGCGACGTCCATCAGCGCGGGATCGTCGAGCGTCTCGAAATACATCGCGAGGCCTGCGCGCATCGCCTCACGAGTCTTTGGATGCCCGAGCACGATTCGGCCGCCGCGCGCGACGCCGTCGATCGTTCGCTCCTTGCCGCGCGCCAGCTCCATCACGAGCAACTCGGGCCCGCCGTCCTCGGGCAGCAGTGCCAGCAGCTCCTCGAGCTGCATCGCGGGGGCGACCCCGGGGCGGTTGGTCAGCAGCTGCTGGAGCGGGTCGGCGCTCGCCGACAGGATCCGGAAGCCGCGTGAGCCGGATGATTCGAGCGGCTTCACCGCGACCTCTTCGCCCGGGTAGCCGAGCTCGCTCGCAGCCGCCTCGACCGCCGCGCGCCCGCGGGCCCGTCGCCAGACCGGCCCCGGCGCCCCGATCGCGTCGAGCAACGCGTACGTCTCCGCCTTGTCGTTCGAGCGGCGCACCGCCTCGGGCGAGGCGACGAGCACCGCGCAGGGGAAGCGCTCGCGGGCTGCGGCGAGGCCGGGTAGGTCGTACGACGACTGAGGCAACACCGCGTCGACTCCCTCGCGTTCGGCCACGTCGGCGACCGCGTCGGCGAAGCCCGGGTCGTCGCCGGGGGGCACGACGTGGAACGCGTCGCACAGGTGCCGCCCCACCGCGAGCTCGAGCATGTCGGTCCCCACGACGCGCACGCGCCGCTCGCCGTTCTCGCGCAGGGCTCGCACGAGCGCCGCAGTGCCCGGCGACCCCGAGGCCGTGACGAGGACGGTGAGGTCCTTCACGACAGGTCGATCCGGTCGGCAGCGAGCCGTTCGAGGTCGTGCTCGCGCTGCGCGTCGAGCATCGCGTGCATCGTCTCGCGCATCGTCTCGCCCGGATAGACCCAGATCTCGGGATGGGTGAGCAGCTGCAGCCACTCGAACTCGCCCGCCGCGAGCTCCGCGTGCGGGCAGCCGGCGCGCCAGTGGTGGTTCGAGTCCGAGCGGTAGTTGTCGCGCGAGAACCACGGCTCCGACATCACGTTGACCGCGCCCTCCACCAGGCCGGCCATGAACGCCGGGTCAGGGTTGTGCCACGCGACCACGGGGTCGAAGCGCCCGTCGAGGTCGAGGTTCGGGTTCACCGCGTGGTGACCGACGCGATGCCCGAGCTCGCGCAGGCGCGCGAGCGCACGCTCCCCCTCCGCCGACGCGAGGTTGTAGAAGACGCTCCGCGTCATCAGGAAGTAGGTCGCCTGCGTCTCGGCCTCGGACTCGAGCTCGGCGAGCTCCAGTGCCGCCTCGAGCGACAGGTCGACGTCGTGGCGGAGAAACAGGTCGCCGGCCAGCGGCGAGCGGTCGAACGTCGCGAACCGATACCCGCCCGCCTTCGCCGCGTCGAGCAGCTCGCGGTAGTGCGCCAGGTCGAACGCGCAGCTCACTCGACCACCACGTCCACGAGCTGCGCGGCCGCCTCCGCGCGCTCGAGCGCCTCGACGTTCGTGTCCGCGATCGCGATCACGTAGCCGCGCCGGTCGCCGTCGAGCTGCACGGGGCGGATCGTCTCACCCACGGAGAGATAGAGGTCGGCCTGCACCACGCCCGGGAACGCGCTCACCTTCTCGAGGCTCCCGATCTCGGTCACCGTCCCGGTCGGAAGCGGGCCCGGCGACGCGGTGAGGAAGCGGATCGCGAGCGGCTGCGTGAAGCGGGGGCGCGCCACCTCGTCGGGAACCTCCTCGCCGAGCGCCTGCCGCAGCGCGATCTCGACGAGGTCGACGCCGACCGCGTGGCGTGCGAGGTCGGCCATCTGGCCGCCCGGGATCCGAGCTGCGACCTCGATCACGAGCACACGCCCGTCGTCCGTCGCGAGCAGCTGGGGGAAGGCGATCCCGTCGCGCAGGCCGAGGGCGTGGACGGCGTGCACCGCCACCCGCTCCGCTTCCTCGAGCTGGTCTGCGTAGATCGTCGCCGGGTAGACGTGGATCCAGCCGACGCCGAAGCCGATCCCGGGCGGGCGCAGCCGGTCCGAGAGCGTGAGCGGGAACCCTTCGCCGTCGCGCACGATCACGAGCCCGTTCAGCTCGAGCCCCTCGACGTACGCCTCGATGATCGCCTCCTCGGTCGGCGACTCGCCGAGGGCGAGGTGCAGGTGCCGCTCGAGGTCGTCGGCGGTCTCGAGCCGGAAGACGCCGCGCTGGCCGCCTGAGTCGGCCGGTTTCAACACCGCGGGCAAGCCGACGCGCTCGAGCGCCGCGTAGCCCTCGTGCACGTTCCGCACCGCCGCGAACTCCGGCTGGGGGACGCCCGCATCGGCCAGCATCCGCCGCATCGCGATCTTCTGCGTCATCACGTACGCCGTGTCGGTGCCGATCCCGGGCAGGCCGAGCGCCTCGGCGACCGCGGCGACCACGGGAACCGCGCGATCGGCCGAGATCGTGAGCACGCCGTCGACGGTGTGGCGGCGTCCCACCTCGATCACCGCGTCGACGTCGCTGAAGTCGACGACCTCCGCGATGTCTGCCTCCGCGAGTCCCGGCGCGTCCGGGTTGCGGTCGACCGCGACGACGCGAAGGCCCCGCGCGCGCGCCTGCGCGATCGCTCGCCGTTGGTGTCGGCCGGCGCCGACGAAGAGAACCGTCTTCACGACGGCGAAACGCTACGCGCTGCCGCCGGGCGGCAGGAGCGGTCGCAACCGCTCCCAGCGGCCGATCTCGCAGCCGTCCCGGCGGCGGAACTCGGCCCAGATGCGGTTCCCGCGAAAGCTCCCCGTGACGCGCGCGACCTGAGGCCCTCCGTACACCTGCGTGCAGACCGCGTCCTTCCGGATCGGCCGGAACGGCGCCGAGATCGAGTTGAGCTTGCGGCAGGCGGCGACGCGCGTGGGCAACGTCCCGCCGGTCGGCCCGCAGCGCAGCGTCCACCGCTCCGACGGGCCGTCCATGCCCCCCGGCCAGATCGTGATGGTCAGCGCGGTCACCGCTGTTGCGAGCAGAGTCATGAGCCTCAGGGTAGCCGGGGTAGAGTGGCCGCGTGGCGCTCGAGGGCAAGCGCATCCTGATCACCGGCGGCGCGGGTTTCATCGGCACGACGCTCGCCCGTCGGCTCGTGGACCGAAACGAGATCGTCGCGCTCGACAACCTCCACCGAGACGCGCTCTCGGCGACCGACCTCCTGGAGCACCCGAACCTCACCTTCCACCAGGGAGACGTCCTCGACGCC
>JBDTVA010000169.1:0-4268 GCA_040007455.1 Actinomycetota bacterium
CGCAGATCAGGAGCGGCGGGTGGTTGACGAACGCGCGCGCGATCGAGACGCGCTGCTGTTCGCCGCCGGAGAGCTCGTCGGGCAGCGAGTTCATCTTGTGCGAGAGGCCGACGAGGCTCAACACCTCCGGCACCTTGCGCCGGATCGAGTTCTGATTCTCGCCCTGGACCTTCAGCGCGTAGGCGACGTTCTCGGCCGCCGTGCGGTTCGGCAACAGCTTGAAGTCCTGGAAGACGCACCCGACGTTCCGCCGGAGCTGCGGGATCTTGCTGCGGCGCAGGCGCGAGAGGTCGCGACCCCCGACGATGATCCGCCCGGAGGTCGGGTCGAGCTCCTTCAGGATCAGCCGGATCATCGTCGACTTCCCCGAGCCCGAGGCGCCGACGACGAAGACGAACTCGCCCTTCTCGATCACGAAGGAGACGTCGGAGAGCGCGGTCACGCCGGGCTCGTAGACCTTCCTGACGGAGTCGAACATGACCGCAGCGCCGACAACCGGGACGGCCCGGCCGTTCTCGCTCTCTTGCGCCTCGCTGAGCGGGGGGATCGCGGTGTCTGTGATCTCTGGCTCCGTCACCGGGAAATGGGAAGGGCAGGCACGCCTGCTCCGGTACGTGAGAGGACCTGCTGCCGGGGCAGTCTAGCTGAGGCTCCGGAGGGCCTAGACGACCTCTCCCGAGGCCTGGGCGAGGAGGTAGGCGTGGATGAAGCCGTCGATGTCGCCGTCCAGGACCCCCTGAGCGTTTCCGACCTCGTGGCCGGTCCGGTGGTCCTTGACCTGCTGGTAGGGCTGGAGGACGTAGCTACGGATGTTCGCGCCCCCGAAGCCGGTGTCCGCGGCCACCCCGCGCTCGCGGGCGATCTCGGCCTCGCGCTCCTCGAGCTGGAGCTCGGCGAGGCGGGAGCGGAGCATGCGCATCGCGGTCTGCTTGTTCGCGGTCTGCGAGCGCTCGTTCTGGCACTGGACGACGATCCCGGTCGGCACGTGCGTGATCCGGACGGCGGAGTCCGTCTTGTTTACGTGCTGGCCGCCGGCGCCGCTCGCTCGGTACGTGTCGATCCGCAGGTCTCCCTCGTCGAGCTCGAGCTCGGCGTCGTCCGGGAGGAGCGGCGCGACGACGATCTGCGAGAACGAGGTGTGCCGACGGTGAGCCTGGTCGAACGGCGAGAGGCGAACGAGGCGGTGCTTCCCGCGCTCGGCCTTGAGGATCCCGTACGCGTTCTCGCCGGCCACGCTGACGGTCGCCGACTTGAGCCCCGCTTCCTCCCCCGGCGTCGCCTCGAGCACCTCAGTCTGAAAGCCGCGGTCGGACGCCCAGCGCAGATACATGCGCAGGAGCATCTCGGTGAAGTCCTGCGCGTCGATCCCGCCGGTCGCCGCGTGCAGCGACATCAGTGCGTCGCCGGTGTCGTACTCCCCGGTGAACAGCGCGTCCTCCTGCAAACGGTCGAGCTCGGCGCGGAGCGGCCGGAGCATCTTCACGATGTCGTCCGCCATGTCGCCGTCGAGCGAGAGCAGCTCGCGCGCGTCCTCGTACTCGCGCACCAGCCGGTCGTAGCGTTCGAGGCGCTTCGTCAGTCGCGAATGCTCCGACGAGACCCGTGCAGCCTCTGCCTGGTCGTCCCAGAACCCGGGCTCGCCCATACGGACTTCGAGCTCGGCGACGCGGACCCTCAGCGAGTCGGGGTCAAAGGTAATCACGGACCCAGGCGAGCTGGGTCCCGATTTCCTCGAGCTGCTGCTCCGGTGATGCGTCGGTCTCGGCCATCGGGTCGATGGTAGCCTCGCGGCCCGCCCGACCCGAACGGGACCTCAACCCGGGCGCGCTGCTGCCGTGACGCCGAGCGTCGTCAGGCGGAGCCGCCGATCGATCACGTCGTCGTCCGTCAGCGCCATCTCGCGCGTTCGCGCGAGCTCGCGGTCGACTTCGAGCAGGGGCGCGTCGTCGACGATGGGGTTCGCCAGCTCCGGCCGGTCGCGGATCCGCGCGAGCGCGTCCTGCCAGTCGTCGCCGTAACGGTGGACGAATCGGCGACCCGCGTCCTCTGACAGTCCGAGCGCGCTCGCGGCACGCGCCGAACGCGCGAGCGCCTCGGTGAGCGGCACGGTCAGCCCAATCGAAAGGTGGGCAGTTCGGCTGCGCGTGCGCGGCGCGATGAGATCGACGACGTCCTCCGCCATCGCGCGATAGGTCGTGAGCTTCCCCCCGGTCACCGTGAGCAGGCCCACCGGCTCCTCGTAGATCTGGTGGCGGCGTGAGAGGTCCGCGGTCGGCCCGTCGCCTCCGTGTGCCAGTGGCCGCAGGCCCGCCCAGGAAGCGACGACGCACCGCTCGTTCACATCGGGGAACGACTGCGCAACCGCGCCGAGGACGTAATCGACGTCGGTCTGCTCCACCCCCGGCGCGTCGAGGTCTCCCCCGTACGCGGTGTCGGTCGTGCCGGCGTAATAGCGGTCCTCCCAGGGGATCACGAACACGAAGCGGCGGTCGTCCTCGCCCGAAGGCACGAGCAATCCGGTGCGGGCGCGCACCGCGCCCGGGCGGAAGACGAGGTGGACGCCCTTGCTCGCGACGTGGCGCCTCGGTGTGTCCGTCGCGAGCGACTGGAGTTGCTCCGACCAGACGCCCGTCGCGTTGACGGTCGTCTTGGCGTGGATCTCCGCGGTCTCACCGCTGAGCTCGTCGCGGACGCTCGCTCCGGTGACGCGACCGTCCTCCAGCAGGCCCTCGACCCGCGCGTGGTTCGCGACGAGCGCACCGTACGCTGCGGCTGCGCGCGCGATCTCGAGCGTCAATCGCGCATCGTCGGTCGCACACTCGTGGTAGACGAGCCCGCCGCCGCAGTGCTCGAGCCCCGGCGCTACACGGTCGAGTTCCTCCGCGTCGACGCGGCGGTGGCGTGCGACGTTCACGCCGGTCGCGAGCAGGTCGTAGATCGTGAACGCCGCTCGGAGCGCCACGTCGGTTCGGGGAAGGTAGATCGGCAGCGTCCGCAACAGGTGCGGCGCGAGGCGCAGGATGATCGCTCGCTCGCGCAGCGACTCGCGCACGAGCCCGAGCTCGCGCTGCGCGAGGTAGCGCACCCCGCCGTGGATCAACCGCGAGGACCGGCCGGAGGTGCCCGACGCGAAGTCCTCTCGTTCGACGAGCCCGACGGAGAGCCCGCGGGACGCCGCGTCGAGAGCGACCCCGCAGCCGGTGATCCCACCGCCGATCACGAGCACGTCGAGCTCCTGGTCGGCCATACGTTCCAGAGCACGCTTCCGCGCTGCGGCATCAAATGCCGTTCGCGACAGGGGCGGGCTGTGCCCGTCCCTGCTCACTGCCGTTGACGGAGTGCGATCAGTGACCGGAAATCATCATGGCAGCCGCGCAGCGGCTGCCGGATTTCCGGTCACGCCCCGTGACACTTCTTGAACTTCTTGCCGGAACCGCACCAGCAAGGGTCGTTGCGGCCGAGCTGCTGGTTCTCGCTCTTCACGACCTGCTGCGTGTTCACGGTCTGCGCCGGCGCGAGCGTGCCCGCCGTCGCCACTGAACCTCCACCGACCGCTGCGCCCGCGATCGCACCTGCGCCCGCGGCCGTCTCGTGCTCGTAGGACAGCCTGTCCCCGTTCTGCTGGCCCGGCTGCTCGAGCACGTCGGCGTCCTGGGGCGCGAGCTGCGCGTGGAAGAGCGTGCCGACGACCTCCTCGCGGATCTGGATCGAAAGCTCCTCGAACATCTTGTGCCCCTCGCCGCGGTACTCGACGAGCGGGTCCTTCTGGGCGAACGCGCGGAGGTGCACGCCCTCGCGCAGGTAGTCCATGTTCTCGAGGTGCTCGCGCCATCGGGTGTCGACGACCTGGAGCGTGACGTAGCGCTCGAGGTCGCGCATCAACTCGACGCCGAGCTCCTGCTCCTTGTCGCCGTACGCGTCGCGCGCGTCCTGCTGGAACTCCTCGACGAGCGCGTCGCGCTCGAGCGCGACCTCCTCCTTCAGCTCATCCGGCGTGATGTCGGACCCGTAGAGGTCGTGCATCGCCTGCGTGAGCGCGCCGAGGTCCCACTCCTCCGCGTACTCGGCCTCCGTGTAGGTGCCGACTGCGCTCTCGACCACGTCGTCGACCCAGCCGAGGATCTCCTCCGACAAATCCTGGCCCTCGAGCACGCGACGGCGCTGCGCATAGATGACCTGCCGCTGCGAGTTCATCACATCGTCGTACTTGAGAACGTTCTTGCGCATGACGAAGTTCTGCTCCTCGACCTTCTTCTGCGCGTTCTCGA
>JBDTVA010000170.1:0-4191 GCA_040007455.1 Actinomycetota bacterium
CCCGCCCGAGAGGGAGAGCTCATCGCCGTTGACCGTGTCAGCGTCGACGGTGTTCGTCGCGCCCTGCGGGACGAGCTTGACGTCGACGTAATGGTGGCCTGCAGTCGCCGGAACGGTCACCGTGGCGGTGCTCGCGACATTGGCCTGATGCTCACCGGCGCTGTCGAACCACGCCCACTTGTCGGCGACGAAATTGAGCGTGATCGCGCCGCTCGTGTAGGTGCCCCGCGTCCAGTAGCGGTACGTCGAGCCGGAGATGAGCACCGGTCCCTGCGTCGTGTCGATCGCGAGCGTGCTCGGCGCGCTGATCGTGAACTCGTCGCCGTTGATCGACGCCGTGTCGAGCGTGTTGCCGGCGCCCGGGCTGTACGTGTAGTCGACGTAGCCGCGGCCGTTGAGATCGCCGAGCGAGACGGTTCCGCCCGCGCTGGGTCCGGCAAGGCCGCCGATCGGGTTCGCGGCGGGCTCCTGCGGGACGGCGAACTCGACCTGCTGGCCGGACGCGTCGCGGAAGCCCATCTTCAGCTTGCCCTGGATGGTCAGGAACCGGACCTGATCCGGGATGTCGGCGAGGAAGAGCACGGTCGCGTTGCCCGAGGCGATCCGCGAGAGATCCGCGTAGAGCTTGCCGCTGATGGTCAGGTTGTCGTCGAAGAAGTTCAGGAAGCCGGCGATCAGGAACTTGCCGTCCGTGCTGAACTTGATCACGACCTGGCCGTTGAAGAGCGCCTTGCTCGTGTAGATCGTGTAGATCCTCGCGGAGCCGGTGATCAGCATCGGCGCCGTGAAGGCTGCGGCGAACCCGCTCATGCCCGGGTTCTGCTTGAGCAGCCGCGCCTGCGCCGCAACCTGCGACTTCAGGGACGTGAGCCACTGCTCGGGAGTGATCTTGTTGGGCGGCTGGAACTCACCGCCGCGCAGCTGCTCGGGCTCGTCGATCGACGGAAGCGACTTGAAGAACTCGACGCTCGCGTAGAAGTCGTTGATCGTGAGGCCGAACGGCGGGTAGATGAGGATCCCCGTCGGCAGGCTCACCGAGAGCGCGACCGAGAGCGGGCCGAGCTCGGAGAGGCCGAGGCGGATCGTGAACCCGCCGATGCCGGAGAACGAGAAGCCGCCGGCGAGCCCGGCGTAGAACACCCGCTGGGCCACCGGGGTGACCGTGTCGAGGTCGGAGATGATCTGTCCGCCCGCATCGAGCTTGAGCAGACCGCCGAGCAGCTCGGCCTCGATCTTTCCGCCGAACAGGTCGCCCTTGACGGAGACGCCGAACGCGCCGATGCCGATGATCGGGAACTCGCCGCGGAGCAGCTTGCCGACGTCGATCTGGATCCCTTCGATCGCCCCGGAGAACTCGAGGTTCGGGATCGCCGTGATCTCGGTGACGCTGGCCGACAGGATCAGCACGAAGTCGGCGGGGTTGGCCTCGATGTCGGGCCAGGTGATCCCGATCGAGTTGATGCGGACCGGCAGCCAGTCCATCCAGCCGAAGCCCGAGCCGCCCGCGCCGTTGGCGCTCAGGAAAATGCCGAAGCCGGACTTGGCCCTGAACGACCCGTTGCCGAGGAAGGCGAAGCTCCGGGCCTCGCCGGTGATCGCGATGCTCCCGAGGTTGAGGCTCGCCGAGATCGACGTGAAGGAGACGAGCTCCTCGGTCGGGCCTGCGCCGGTGTTCAGCTTGAAGCCCTGCGCCTTGAGCGTGAGGACCGAGGCGAGGTTGATCGTGAGCGTGTCGACCTCGAGCTCGAGCGACTGGAACGCCCCGCCGGCGAAGCGCACGGTCGCGGTGATCGCGTTCGTGTCGGCGTCGGTGCCGTCGGTGATCTGGCCGTTGACGGGCTTGCCCGGCAGGAAGCGGACGCCGCCCGAGCCGAACGTGATGCCGCTGCCGTCGTCGAGCGTCGGCCCGCCCGTCCCGAACGTGACGCCGAAGTTCGAGACGCCCACTCGCAGGTCGTCGAACAGCAGCAGCCCGAGCAGGTCGATCGGCTGGCCGGAGGTCGGGCGGATGATCAGGTCGGCCGTGCCGAGCTTGAACCCGTTGCCGCGGACGGTGAGACCGGGGATGAACGTGTCGTCGTCAGGCGAAGCGGTCGGGCCGGGCCCCGTGATGAACGGCGAGATCTGAGCCGTGACGCCGAAGGTCGGGAAGGTCACCGTCGCCGTGCGGACGGTCAGCAGCTCCTGACTCGGCAACGCGTTCGAGTCCCAGTTCACCTTGATGCCGGCGCCGGTCGCGATCACGATGCCCGGGACCTCGACGCGGACGGTCGCGACGTCGAGCGAGAACCGGCCGGGGACGTTGAACGCCGCGAGCAGCGCCGAGAAGTTGCCCGAGGTGACCGCGGTCAGCGCGGCGGCGAGGTCGACCTCGACGAAGAACTTGCCGAGGATCCCGGTGAGGCTGGCGCTCATGCCGCCCGAGCCGCCGGAACCGAACGAGAGCGACGCGGAGTTGACGCCCACGGCGACCGTGAGGATGAGCTTCGTGCCGTCGAGCTTGACGTCCGCGAGGCTGACCGACGGCCCTTCGAGCCTCAGAGGACCGAGCGAAATCGGGTTCGTCGCCGTGCCGCCTGTTTGAACGTCCGTCGCAATCGTGAACGTCGTCTTCGAGGCGACGTTGTTCACGCTACCGACGGTCCAGCGGTTTGCGGCGAACGCGACGTCGACGACGCCCGCGCCGAACATGTTCGTGACCGCGACGCCGGTGGCGGGCTCCAGGTTGTACCGCCAGATCGTCTCGCTGATCCGCTGGACCTTGAAGGTCGATGCGATCCTCAGCGTCGTCGCGGCGGTCGGGCTCGTGAGCACGAACTCGTCGCCGTTGATCGTGCAGGCCGCGGGCTGCTCGGTCCCGGGCGCGGTGCAGCCGTCCGGCGTGCCGTTGATGAACTTGACGTCGAGGTAGCCGCGCGCGGCGAGCACCGAGGCGTTCACGACGGAGCCGCCGGTCGGTGAGACAAGGACCGCGGTCGGCTTCGGCGGCCCGGGAGTCGTCGACGGGAACGTCACGTAGAAGGTCTGGAGCGAGACCGCGCTCGCGGCGCCGGACGAGTCGCTGAACGACCCGGCGAGGAAGGCCACGTCGACCGTCGTGCCGCCGAGCTGGTTGAGCGTTCCCGTGAACGAGTAGCGGAAGCGCCGCGGGTCGGTCGGGTCGACCTGAACTGCGCGTCCGTTGACGATGAGCCCGAAGGCAGGCCCGGAGAACGTGAACTCGGGCGCGTCGTCGGTGATCGTCGAGGCGTCGATGATCGCGCCCGGGTTGAGCGTGTTGTAGACGACCTCGATCGTCCCGCTCGTGCCGCTCAGGAAGTCGATGCTCGCCACGGTCGCGCCTGCGTGCGGCGAGCCGAGGTCGGCCGTCGGCGGCCGGAGCGCGGTTGCCGGGTTCCCAATGTCAGCGCCGACGGAGAAGATGCTGAAGCCGGAGACGCGGATGTCCTGGAGCTGGAAGCCCATTCCGCCGCCGAACGAGAAGTGCGCCGCGCCACGGATCGAGAACGCTTCGGTGAGCACCCCGTTGAACGGGATCTTGATCCCGACCTCGGCCACCGGGATGTTCACGTCGACCCGGCCGCCCGGCGTGATCGTGAACTCGAGCACGCCCTTGATCGAGACGACACGGCCGAACACGATCTCGGCGGGCACGGCGGGCGTCGAGCCAACCGCCGGCACGCCGACCGTGAACTTCTCGATGAACTGCGAGGACGTGAAGTTGACGGCGATCGACTGCGTCCCGGCGGCGTTCGTCTGGATCGTGACGTTGATCGCGCGGCCGGTCTTGTTGATGCGGACCGTCACCGGCGCATCGAGCTCGACGAACGTGCCGAACCCGACGAGCTGAGCGCGGCCCTCGGCGTAGAGCGCGAAGACGCCTTCACCGAAGTCGACGACGCCGAGCTTGCCCTGCGTGACGAGTAGCCCGATCGCGTCGTTGTTGACCGAGCCGTCCTCGAGCCGGTACGGGCCGTCCCCGATGAACAGCTCGACGTTGTTGGCTCCGTAGAGGGTTGCGCCGGTCAGGGCGCCCGTCCCGGATTGGACGGTGAAGTCACCGGTCAGCGTGAGGAAGTCCCCGAAGCTGACGCTCACCTGCGTGAAGAAGAGCTTGAACGTGTTCGCATTGACATTCACACGCACGGGCGTCCCGCTGACGGTGATCGTCTGGTCGACGTTGCCGCCGGG
>JBDTVA010000171.1:0-4190 GCA_040007455.1 Actinomycetota bacterium
GAGCTTCGCGAGCGCGCGGGCGGTCTCGAGCGACTTCGCCATCAGCTCCTGCGGCTCGTAGACGGCGTTCACGAGCCCGCGCTGCTCCGCCTCGGCCGCGTCGACCATCCGCCCGGTGAGGATCAGCTCCTTGGCGAAGCCGATCGTGGTCGCGCGCGCCAGGCGCTGCGTTCCACCCCAGCCCGGCATGATCCCGAGGTTGATCTCGGGCTGCCCGAGCTTCGCCTTCGCCGAGGCGTAGCGGAGGTCGCAGGCGAGTGCGAGCTCGCAGCCCCCGCCGAGCGCGAAGCCGTTGATCGCGGCGATCGTCGGCTGCGGCATCGTCTCGAGGAGCCGCGCCGTCTCGTGCCCGAGCGCCCCCCAGGCTTTCGCCTGCGTGACGTCGAGCGCGCTCATGTACTTGATGTCGGCGCCGGCGATGAACGCGCGGTCGCCGGCTCCCGTCAGCACGACCACGCGCGTCTCGGCGTCGGTCGCGAGCTCCTTGAGGCGGTCACGCAACGCCGTGAGCGTCGCGACGTCGAGCGCGTTCATCGCGTCGGGCCGGTCGACGGTGACGATCGCGACGGCGCCGTCGTGCTCGACGACGACGCTCATCTCACGCCGGGACGCGGGCGCGCAGGAAGTCGACGATCTCGCTCGTCGGTGCGCCGGGCGTGAACACGGCGGCGACCCCGTTGCTCTTCAGCTCTGCGGCGTCGTCGGTCGGAATCGTCCCTCCGAGCACGACCAGCACGTCCTCGGCTCCCTGCGCCCGCAATCCGTCCAAGATTTTCGGCACGAGGGTCATGTGGGCGCCGGAGAGGATCGAGATGCCGACCGCGTCCGCGTCCTCCTGGATCGCGGTCTCGACGATCTGCTCAGGCGTCTGGTGGAGGCCGGTGTAGATGACCTCCATCCCGGCGTCCCTGAGTGCGCGAGCGATGATCTTCGCGCCGCGGTCGTGCCCGTCGAGGCCGGGCTTGGCGATCACCACACGGATCTTGCTGGCCACGGCTGCGCAAGTATATGGCGGTGAAGCTCAGGATCGTGGGGTGCTCGCCGGCCTGGCCGAACCCAGGCGGTGCACAGTCCGGCTATCTCGTCGAGGACGCCGGGGGTCGGCTGCTGCTCGACTGCGGACCCGGCGTGCTCGCGAGGTTGCGCGAGTGGGAGGACTGGCCGCGGGTCGACGCGATCGCGATCACGCACTGGCATCTCGACCACTGGGGCGATGTCGTGCCCTGGGTCTGGGCCGCGCAGTTCGGGCCGGCGCGAGAGCTCCCCGCGCCGGAGCTCTGGGTGCCGCCCGGCGGGCACGACTTCCTCTCCGAGCTCGGCGGGCGGCTCGGGAAGCCGGAGATGTTCGCGCAGGCGTTCGCGCTGCGCGAGTTCGAGCGCGGGAAGTCGTTCGAGACCGCGGGGATGGAGGTGACCGCGGTGAAGGTGCTCCACTACGACCTCGACGCCTACGGCTTCCGCGTCTCGGCGAACGGGTCGGTGCTCGCGTACTCGGGAGACAGCGGGCCGAACGGAGGGCTGTCGGAGCTGGCCCGGGACGCCGACCTCTTCGTCTGCGAAGCGACGCTGGCGGACGGCGACGAACAGCGTGAGGGCGAGCCGCGGGGCCACCTCTCGGCGCGCGAAGCGGAGAGCGTCTCGATCGCCGCGGGCGCGAAGCGGCTTCTGCTCACGCATCGCCCGGCGGAGCGACCTCTCGACGAGCGCTTCGAGCAGGCCAGCGACGGGCTCGAGCTGGAGATCTAGGCGCGGGCGCCAGTCAGGGCGTGCACTTCCTTAACGGTGCCTGGCACCTTGCGGAAGAGAGTGAGCGTGCGGGCCATGGTTCGCTCGGTCAAGACAACGGAGGTCACGTGCCGCCGATAGCGGCCGCGAGCGAGCTCGAGGTCGCGGTCGTCGTAAAGATCGAGGACCCAATCGTCGTCGAGGAACCATGGGTGCCGCCGAAGGCCGAGCGTGGCCGCGTAGCTGCTCCACGGCCAATCCTCCGGCAGGTCGCAAACGCCCGCACGACAGGGATTGAGCGGGACGTACGAGCTGACGTGGATCGCGTGCGCTTCCGTTTCAACGACCTCGGCGTGGTAGCGCGCGCCGAAGAGATGCCCCTGCCGCTCGTGTCTCGTGTTGAACGTCCGCGCGTAAAGGCCGTTGAGCACATGAACGATCGCCGCGATGTTCGGTTCCGGCGTCGTGACGACGAGGTGATAGTGGTTCGACATCAGGCAGTAGAGATGGCAGCGCCACCCGTACTTCCCGGTCACGTACGCGAGGATGCGTAGGAACCGAGTCCTGTCCTCGACGTCGAGGAAAATGTCGATCCCGCCGGCTCCGACGGTGTTGACGTGGTAGACGGCCTTCGCGATCTGAGGGCGTGGCGCGCGGCCCATCGAGGCCAGACTAGGCGTCGCTCGCGGTTCTCCCGGGAGACGTCACGAAGTCGACGCGAACTCTTGACGATTCCTCGACTGTGCCTGGCACCGTGAGGGACCGCGGCGCGCCAAGGACACCGCCTTAGAAGACTGGTGTTTCGCGCCAGACGCCCCACACCTCGCGCCAGACGTCGCACATCTCGCCCATCGTCACGTACGCGCGGGCGGCGTCCACGATGACCGGCATCAGGTTCACGTCCTCGCGTGCAGAAGCCGCCTTCAGCGCCGCGAGCGCCGACTCCACCGCCGCCGAGTCGCGTCGCCCTCGCAACGCCTTCACGCGCTCGATCTGCTGCGGCTCCAGCGCGGGATCGATCTTCAAGATCTCCAGCGGCTGCTCGTCGTCCATCTGATACCGGTTGACCCCGACGATGATCCGCTGCTTCGCCTCGACCTCCGCCTGGTAGCGGAACGACGCGTCGGCGATCTCCCGCTGGAAGAAGTTCTCCTTGATCGCCTCGACGACGCCGCCCAGGGCGTCGATCTGTGAGAAGTACTCGTACGCCTGGCGCTCGAGCTCGTTCGTCAGATGCTCGACGTAGTACGAGCCGCCGAGCGGATCGATCGTGTTCACGACGCCGGTCTCGTGCGCGATCACCTGCTGCGTGCGCAACGCGATTCGCACTGCATCCTCCGTCGGCAGGGCGAGCGCCTCGTCGAACGAGTTCGTGTGCAGCGACTGCGTCCCGCCCAGCACCGCCGCCAGCGCCTCGAGCGCCGTCCGCACGATGTTCACCTCCGGCTGCTGCGCCGTCAGCGACACGCCGGCCGTCTGCGTGTGGAACCGCATCAGCCACGACCGAGGCGACTTCGCACCGAACCGGTCGCGCAGCTCGCGCGCCCAGATCCGCCGCGCGGCGCGGTACTTCGCGATCTCCTCGAAGAAGTCGAGATGCGCGTTGAAGAAGAAGGAGAGACGCGGTGCGAACGCATCGACGTCGAGGCCGCGCTCGACCGCCCACTCGACGTACGTGAACCCGTCGGCCAGCGTGAACGCGAGCTCCTGTGCCGCCGTCGACCCGGCCTCGCGAATGTGGTAGCCCGAGATGGAGATCGGATGCCACTTGGGCATCGACGTCGAACAGAACTCCACCATGTCCGTCACGAGCCGCATCGACGGCTCCGGCGGGAAGATGTACTCCTTCTGCGCGATGTACTCCTTGAGGATGTCAGTCTGGATCGTCCCGCGGAGCTCCGACATCGGCACGCCCTGCTCCTCGCCGACCACCGCGTAGAACGCGAGCAGCACCGCTGCCGGCGAATTGATCGTCATCGAGGTCGAGACGTCGCGGAGCGGAATCCCGCGGAAGAGCGTCTGCATGTCCTCCAACGAGTCGATCGCGACGCCCTCGCGACCGACCTCGCCGACCGACCGCTCGTGGTCCGAGTCGTAGCCCATCAGCGTCGGCATGTCGAAGGCTGTCGAGAGCCCGGTCTGGCCGTGCTCGAGCAGGTACCGGAACCGCTCGTTCGTCTCCTCCGCCGTGCCGAAGCCGGCGAACTGGCGCATCGTCCAGAGCTTCCCGCGGTACATCGACGGATAGACGCCGCGCGTGAACGGGTAGACGCCCGGGTAGCTCGTGTCCTCGACCGCGACGTTCTCTGCGGTGTAGAGGGCCTCGTTCTCGACGCCCGAGATCGTCGAGAAGAGCTCGCCCTCGCGCTCCGCCGTCGCCTCGTAGAGCTCTTTCCAGGCCTCGAGGTCCGAGGCGGAACGACGGTCTTCGGTCGTCGCCATCGCGGAGCGATTGTACGGATGGG
>JBDTVA010000172.1:0-4175 GCA_040007455.1 Actinomycetota bacterium
AGCGAGACCAGCACGACGGACGCCGGGCGCATCGGGCCACTGTAGCCACGGCCCGAGAAGGCCGTTTTCCACGGAAATGCGAGAGGAGGGCTTGGCGGAACGGGCCTCGTTGCCGGGGTGCGATGGGTGGTGCGAGGCAAGGACGCAGGGAGCGTTCGTATCCAATGGATACGGGCGCGACTGAGGACGCCGCATCGTGCCGCCCAGCGCGGCCCGGCGGCACAGCGCCTGTTTCGTCAAGCCCTCCTAAGCCGCGGGGGGCAACGCCAGCCGGAACACCGTGGAGCCGGGCCCGGACTCGAGCTCGATCGCCCCGCCCATCAGCTCCGCGAGCTCTTTCGCGATCGCCAGGCCGAGCCCACTCCCGGTCGCGACGCCGCCGTCGACCCGGTAGAAACGGTCGAAGACCTGGGCCTGCTGCGCCGCCGGGATCCCCGGGCCTTCGTCCTCGACCTCAAGGACCGCCCGGCCGTTCTCGCGCCCCGCCCGGATGCGAACGGCCGTCCCGGGGGGCGTGTGCAGGAGGGCGTTCTCGACGAGGATGCGGCCGATCTGGATCGTTCTCTGCTCATCGCCGACGGCGTCCGCGGACCCGTCGAGCACCGTCTCGATCTCGTGGCGCTTCGAGCGGGCCACGGCCTCGAACTCGCGGCAGATCGAGCGGGCCAGGGCACCGAGGTCGAGCTTCTCGCGTTCGAGCTGAACACGACCGGCATCGAGGCGGGAGAGATCGAGCAGGTCTGTCGCGAGCTTCGTCAGCCTCGCGACCTGCTCGCGGGCCGTGCCGAGGAACTCCTTCCGCGTCGCCTCGTCGAGCTCCTCGTCGTCGAGCAGCTCGAGGAAGCCGCCGAGCGAGAAGATCGGAGTCCGCAGCTCGTGCGACGCGTTCGCGATGAACTCGCGCCGCGCGCGCTCGAGGCCTGCGAGGCGTTCGCGCATCCGGTCGAACGCCGCCGCCAGCTGGCCGACCTCGTCGCGGCCGCGATCGACGATCGGCTCGTCGAAGCGGCCGCTCGCAATGCGATCGGCTGCCCGCTCGAGACGCCGAAGCCGCCGGGCGAAGAGATAGGCGGCGCCGTAGCCGAGCGCCAGTGAGAGCAGGAGCGCGACCGCGCCGGCGAGCAACAGTCGGCGCCGGACGAGCTCGACGTTCGAGAGCGTGTCCTCGAGCGGCGCTCGGAGCACGAGCACGAAGCCCTGCTCGAGCGGGATCGCGGCCTCGGCGTACGGCTTGCCGTCGCGCTCCAGCCGCCCGCTCTGCGTCTTGCCCGTCTGCGCGGCGCGCACCGCGATCGGGTCGTCGATCTGCGCGGAGCGCGTGGACTGCGAGTCGGCCAGGGGGAGCACCAGCGGATCGTTCGCGTCCACGATCATCACCCGGGCGTTCACGCCGGGGGCGCTTTCCTCCACGAAGATCTGCCACTGCGGGTCGGGGGGGACGCGCGCGGCGAGGTTCTCCCCGAGCGGTACAAGCTGGTCGATCTTCGAGTCGACGAGATTCCGCTCGAGGATCGGGACGAGCCCGGCGTAGACGATCGCAAGGGCCGCGGCGACGACCACCAGCAGCGCGAGACTGAGCCGCGCGCCGACGCTCCGGAGGAGGCTCACGCCGCGAAGCGGTAGCCGGCGCCGCGCACGGTCTGCAGGTAGCGCGGCTCGCTCGGATCGGGCTCCAGCTTCTCCCGCAGGTGGCGCACGTGGACGTCGATCGTCCGGGGCTCGCGGTATTCGGAGCCGCCCCAGAGCGCCTCGAGCAGGCGCTGCCGCGAGAAGACGACCCCGGGACTGGAAGCGAGGGTGCGCAGGAGCTCGAACTCCACGTACGTGAGCTGGACCGCTCGCCCCGCGACCTCCACGGTCCGCCGCGCGAGGTCGATCAGGACCTCGCCGGCCTCGATCGTCGAGCTCTCGCCCGTCGCCTGACGGGGCGTCGAGACGCGCCTCAAGAGCGCGCGGACACGGCTCCGGAACTCCCGAATCGAGAACGGTTTCGTGATGTAGTCGTCCGCGCCGAGCTCGAGACCGAGCACCTTGTCGAACTCATCGTCGCGGGCGGTCAACATGATGATCGGCACCGAGCTCTGCAGGCGCAGCCGCTTGCAGACCTCGAGCCCGTCCAGCTTCGGCAGCATCACGTCGAGCACGACGAGATCGACCGGCTGCTCCGCGAAGCGCAGCAGCGCCTCCTCGCCGTCGTGCGCCGGGACCACGCGGAAGCCGTCGCGCTCGAGTGGGTAGGTGAGGAGCTTCTGCACCGAGTCCTCGTCGTCGACGAGCAGGATGGTCGAAGCGTCTGCCACAAGGGCAATGATGCCCTCCGCCCACCGGCGTCGGGAGGCGGCCCGCCTAGACTCAATCGCCATGGCTGCTCCGCCCTCCACGCGGAGGCCGAGACCCGGTTCTGCCGAACGGCCTGTAAACGCCCGGATGTACCGCGGGACCTGGCTCCTGCTCGCGATCCCGCTCCTTCTGGCGGCGTTCAGCGTCGCGCGCCCGTCGCCGCTTCCGGAGCCGTTTCCGCCCGCGTTCGACGCCGCCTCGGCGGCGCACCTGGCCGAGGAGCTCGCGACCTTCTACCCGATGCGGCTCTCGGGGAGCGACGGCGCCGGCCGGGCGGCCGAGTGGTTCCGCAGCCAGCTCGAGCCGTACAACCTGTCCGTCCGAACGCAGCCGTTCGCCGCCGACGTGCCCGGCTACGGGGAGCTCCGGATGACGAACCTCGTGGCGACGGTCCCCGGCCGATCCGACCGCCGGATCGTCGTGATGGCCCACCGCGACGACCTCGGGATCGGGCCGGGCGCGGTCGACAACGCGTCGGGGACCGCGGCGCTGATCGTGCTCGCACGCTCGTTCGCGACCCCGGCCGCGGTCGAGGACCCGCGCCAGGGCCCGGCGCACACCCTCGTCTTCCTCTCGACGGACGGCGGCGCACTCGGCGGCTACGGCGCCGCCCACTACGCAAAGACGGAGCCCGAGGGAATCGACGCAGTGATCAACCTCGACGCGATCGCCGGCCCGGGGCCGTCGCGGCTCCAGCTCGCGGGGGATCGCCCGCGCTCCTCCGGCTGGACGCTCGTGCGCACGGCCTCGGCGCGGATCACGGAGCAGACCGGCCGGCCTCCGCTGCGGCCGAGTGCGGCGCGCCAACTGCTCGATCTCGCCTTTCCCTACAGCCTCTACGAGCAGGCGCCCTTCGTCGGGCGCGGCATCTCCGCGCTCACGATCACGACGCAGGGCGCCGCGCCCGAGCCCGCGGAGCTCGACAGCGAGGCGCGCCTCGAGCGCCTGCTCGCGACCCCGCGCTACGCGCAGCTGGGAGCCGCCGCGCAGACGCTGGTCGGCTCCGTCGACCAGGGTCTCGAGGTGACGCGCGGCGGGCCGCCCTCCCTCTACTTCGGCACGCGCGTCGTCCGTGGGTGGGCCGTCCAGCTCGTGCTCGTCGCGGCGCTGATCCCGTTCCTCGCCGTGGCCGTCGACCTCTTCGCGCACTGCCGCCGGCGACGGCTCCCGCTCGGGCCGGCGGTTCGGAGCTACCTCAGCCGGCTCGGGTTCTGGCTCTTCGTCGGGCTCGTCTTCGCGGTCCTCGCGAAGGTCGGCGGCTGGCCGCGGGGCGACCCGATGCCGATCCCGCCCGAGAGCGCGGCCGCGCACGTCTGGCCGATCGGCGCGCTCGTCGTGCTCGCGATCGTGTCGGCCCTCGCGTGGATCGTGGCGCGAGATCGTCTGATCCCACGACGCCCCGTCTCGCTCGAAGAGGAGCTCGCGGGGCACACCGCCGCACTCCTGATGCTCGGGCTCGTCGCGCTCCTCGTCGTTGCGGTGAACGCGTTCGCGCTCCTGTTCGTGCTGCCGTCGCTCCACGCGTGGCTCTGGCTACCGCAGCTCCAAGCCCGGGCAGCGTGGATCCGTGCTGTGGTGATCGCGGCCGGGTTCGCCGGCCCTGCGCTCCTCGTCTGGTCGCTCGCGGAACGGCTCGACCTGGGCTGGGACGGGATCGCCTACCTCACGGAGCTCGTCGCGATCGGGTACGTGCCGGTTCCGCTCGTCGCACTCTTCCTGGCCTGGCTCGCCGTGTCCGGCCAGCTCAGCGCGCTCGCCGCACGGCGCTACGCGCCGTACCCGTCCGCCGAGGAGCGGCCGCCGCGGGGTCCGATCCGCGAGCTCGTCCGCACGCT
>JBDTVA010000173.1:0-4171 GCA_040007455.1 Actinomycetota bacterium
TCCGTGCTCGAGGCGAGCGCCGAGTGGGCCGGCTTCCGCTTCGTCGGCTTCCCGCTCGCGATCGATCTCGGCGGAACGAGCCCGGTGCCGCTGCTCGAGACGGTCGGCCTGCCGGACATGTCGCTCACCTGCAACGGCGACTCGTGCGGCGCAACCGATTACGAGGCGATGGGCTACTCGCGCTGGCACTTCTTCGAATTCCTGAGCGAGCGCTTCGGCGGCTCGACGGTCAACGACCTCTTCCAGCGTGGCAAGACGGTCAACGACCCGGCCGTCCCCGCCGGCGATCTGCTCACCCAGACGCTCAATGCCAAGGGCGCGACGCTCGGCGACGTCTTCCACGACTGGACGGTCGCGAACATGACCGGCACGTACACCGCAACGGGCCTCAAGGGGATCAAGCCGCCGGCCTACTCGACGACGCTCACCGGCAGCACCTCGGGCACGCTCGCGACGCAGAAGATCCCGGTCAACCACCTCGCCGCACGCTACGTCGCGTTCAAGCGCGGCACGGGCACGAGCGACGGCCCTTGTTACGCGGCCACCCTGAACGTGAGCGTCACCGTGCCCTTCGGCATCGGCGCGCGCCCGGTGTTCAACTGGACCGCAGCCGGCAGCCCGGCGATCCCGCTCGCACTGAGCGGCTCGACCGCGAGCCTGAGCGTGCCCTGGGACACCTGCTCGTGGAGCGACGTCGGCCTCGTCTCGCTGCCCAACCCGTCCACGAGCGTCGACGCGGCGCTGTTCAGCGTGAGCGGATCGATCACGGTCGACAAGAAGATCCTGGCGACCTCGACGCCCCCGCCTGCGGGCACCTACACAGGCCCGACCGTCCCGTCGCTGACGGGCGAGGAGCCCCCCTCGATCGCCGTCTACGGGCCGGAAACGCTCCGCGTGTCGAAGAAGCGGCGCGTCGTAAGGCTCGTGGTCTTCTCGAGCGGAACCGGGAAACTCGACGGGCGGCTCGGCAGCCTCTCGCTCGGGACCCGCGTCCTGAGGACCGGCAACAACGATCTTCGCTTCACGATTCCGAGAAGCGTCATGCGCTCGCTGGCGGCCACGACCCGCCTGACGTTCACGAGCGTCGCGACGAACGGCACGCGTGGCGCGACCGTCACGCGCAAGCTCGTCCTGACGAAGTAACGTCGCGCGCACGAGCGCGTACGACGGCATCTTCCTCGCCTCACCTGGCCCGCCGCCTCCGGCAGGTATTCGACTGGCCGTCAAGGACCTCTTCGACACCGCCGGTCTGACGACGACGTACGGGTCGATCCTGTTCGCCGAGCACGTGCCGGAAGCCACGGCCGAGGCCGTCGCACGGCTCGAGCGCTCGGGCTACGCGAACGTCGGCAAGACGAACCTGCACGAGTTCGCGTACGGGATCTCGTCCCAGAACCCTCATTTCGGCACCGTCCCGAACCCGATCGCGCCAGGCCGGCTCGCAGGGGGCTCGAGCGGCGGAAACGGCGCTGCGCTCGCGGCCGGGCTCGCCGACGTCGCGCTCGGCACCGACTCCGGCGGGTCGATCCGCATCCCTGCGGCCTGGTGCGGGATCGTCGGCTTCAAGCCGACGTGGGGGCTCGTGCCGCTCGACGGCTGCTTCCCTCTCGCACCGAGTTACGACCACGCAGGCCCGATGGCGCGCACGGTCGAGGACTGCGAGGCAGCGATGGCGGCCCTCGTCCCCGGCTTCGAGCCGGTGCGGCTCGAGTCGCTCGAGGAGGTTCGAGTCGGGATCGCGTGGACCGAGGCTGCGGATCCGCTCGTTCGCGCGCGGGTGGAAGAGGCTGCCGCGCGCTTCCCGCGGCGCACGAGCATCGAGCTGCCCCCGACCGACGGCACCTACCCCGAGTTCATGCACGAGGTCGCAGACGTCCACCGCGAGCTCTTCTCCGAGCACGCGGACGCCTACGGCGAGAACGTCCGGCCGAAGATCGAGCGCTGCCTCGCCGTGACCGACGCCGAGGCCGACGCCGCGCGCCGGCTCGGCGCGGAGGTCCGCGAGCGCTACCTCGAGGCCGCGCAGGAGGTCGACCTGCTCCTCACGCCCACCGTCCCGTTCGTCGCCCCGCCGGCCGATGCCGACGAATCCGCCTTCCGGGTGCGCGGGATCAGCCTCACGTACCCCTTCGACTGCACCGGCTGGCCCGCCCTCGCGCTGCCCTGCGGACCGGCGGAGGAGGGTCTCCCCGCCTCGCTCCAGCTCGTCGGCCGACCGGGGGAGGACGCGCTGGTCCTCGCGGCCGGGGCATCCCTCGTTCGAGGGACGGCTGACCCCTAGAAACTGCCGAGAACAAAGGGGATGCGCCCCGCCCGCCTCCTGCTGGCTCTTCTGACGACGCTGGTCCTGGCCAGCTCCGCCAACGCTGCCCCGAGCGCCTCGACGGCGGCGGCTCCGACCAGCCTCCACGGTTTCCTCTTCCGGGCCGACGAGCCGGTCCGGCACGAGTTCGCACGCACCCCGTCCTTCGCGTGGGCTCCGGTGCCAGGCGCCGTGAGCTACCAGCTCGAGCTCGCGACCAGCAACACCTTCCGCGAGAACGGCCTGCTCTACGCCGACCGCGAGCTGAAGAGCCCGGTCGCGTCGATCACGCTCACCCTGCCCTGGATCACCGGCTCCCCCTATTCGCTGTATGCCCGAGTGCGCGCGGTGATGAAGAACGGCGCAACGGCGTGGAGCAAGCCTTTCGGCTTCAACATGCGCCAGACAGAGGTGCCGCGGCCGCTCGCGAGCTATCCCGGCCTGCTGCGCTGGACGCCGATCGAGGGCGCGACCGCGTACGACATCTGGCTGATCGACATCCCGAAGATGGTTCGCATCTTCGGCAACGTCATGGACGAGCGCGAGTTCTACACCTTCCACCAGGCGAACCCGTGGATCTCGAAGGTGCGCTGGCGCATCCGCACCGTGCGCTCCGACCAGTCGCAGGGCGGCAAGGTGCGCGCGAACGGTCTCCCCGTGAGCTCGTTCGGCGGCTGGAGCCCCGTCTACGAGTCGGTCAACCCACCGTTCGGCGTCGGCGAGCTGAAGGGTCTCGCGACCGTCTCGGACGTCGTCTCCAAGGGCTTGTCGTCGGACCGCGCTCACAGGCTGATGCCTGCGTTCGTCTACGGCGGCAACCAGGGTCTCGCCGCGCTCGACACCGAGCTGTACCGCATCTACGTCTTCACCGACCGTGACTGTCTGAACCGCGTGTTCACCGGTGCCATCACCGGTGGGCCCGCGTACGCGCCTCGCTCGTTCGGCCCGTTGACGCTGCCGAAGAGCACGGCGGCGCTCGCCGCCGCGCGCTCGACCTACCTCTCCGACGGCGACCAGGGCTCGACCTACATGGCCGACTTCGAGTCGGTTACGCCGAACGAGTCGCTGCCGCAGCCGAGCCTGACGACGACGCTGCCCACCGCAGCGCCGACCACTCCCACGACGCCCACGACGCCGACCACGCCGACGACTCCCGTGGAAGACCCGGGAACCGGCGTCGGCGCGATCTCGGTCAGCGGGAACCGCGGCGCCCCCGTCGACCTCTGGGACACGAACTGGCCCGAGGGCGGCTACTACTGGACCGTCGTCCCCGTCGAGGCGGTCAACCCGTCGCCGCTTGCAACGACCGCCTTCGAGTCGGCCGCGATCGGCGCGTTGCAGATCGCGATCGCGGACCCGGACGGCTTCTCGACCGGCGACGTGGTCGACATCGGCAACCCGTCGAACAAGGAGACGGTCACCGTCACGGGCGTCACCGGCAACACGATCAGTCTCGCGACGGCGCTCAAGCAGGCGCACGGCGCGGGCGAGCCGGTGCTCCGGATGAGCGGCAACCTGATCTACCGCGACCTCGAGCTCCCGCAGGAGGTGTGTGCCTCGGGCCGCGTGATGCGCTTCGGCAAGAGCAGCGAGCCGACCCTCGTCACGGGCGGCGCGCCGTTTGCTTCCGGTCTCTCCCCGAGGGGCCGGCTCATCTCGGCCGCCGGTGTCGGAGCGAGCTTCTACGGCACTCCGCTCGTCGCGTGGACTCCCGCGCTCGGTGCCGACGCGTACCACGTGCAGTGGAGCAAGAAGCGCTACCCGTTCACCGCGGAGCTTTCCAACGGGACCGCAGGGTTCCTCACGCTCTCGACCTCCGCCGTCCTTCCACTGAAGCCCGGCACGTGGTGGTACCGCGTGCGCGGAATC
>JBDTVA010000174.1:0-4139 GCA_040007455.1 Actinomycetota bacterium
GCTCGGCGGTGCGCGCGCCGGGAAGTCGGCGCTCGCGCTCGAGCTCGCGTGCGACCGGGGCGGGACGGTCGTCTACGTCGCGACTGCCGAAGCCGGCGACGACGAGATGGCCGCGCGGATCGCGCAGCACCGAGCTGAGCGTCCTGACGGGTGGCGGACGGTCGAAGAGCCGGTCGCACTTCGGTCGGTGCTCGCCTCGGTCGAGCCCGATGCGTGCGTCGTCGTGGACTGCCTCACGCTCTGGGTCGCGAACCTGCTTGCGCGCGGCGACGACGTGCTCCCGGAGGCCGAGGCCGTTGCGGAGCTCGCAGCCGGGCGCCGCGGCCCGACAATCGTCGTCTCGAACGAAGTCGGGCTCGGGATCGTGCCCGCGTCGCCGGTTGCACGCGAGTACCGCGACCTGCTGGGCGCGGTCAACGCCGCGTTCGTCCGTAGAGCCGAGGATGCGGCGTTCGTAGTCTCCGGGTTCGCGATCCCGCTCCAGCCCGGGTGGCGCCCGCGTGCTTGACCTCCGGATCGAGACGCTGAACGCGGACGCGATGGACGCCGCGCGCGCGGAGCTCGACCGCAAGACGAAGCCGCGCGGGAGCCTCGGCCGCCTCGAGGAGCTCGCGGTGCAGCTCGCCGGGATCGGCGTGAGCGGGCCGAGGTGCGCGATCGTCGTCGCGGCTGCCGACCACGGCTACGCCGAGGAGGGCGTCAGCGCGTATCCGGCGGAGGTCACACGACAGATGCTCCAGGTTTTCGCCTCGGGCGGGGCAGCGATCTCCGTGCTGTCGCGGCTGGTCGACGCAGAGCTCGTGGTCGTCGACGCGGGAGTGCGCGAGGAGCTCGACCACCCGCGCGTGCGCTCGATCCGCATCGGACCCGGCACCGCGAACGCCACGCACGGCGCGGCGATGTCGCGGGAGCAAGCGTTCGCCGCGGTCGAGGCGGGAATCTCGCTCGCGCGCGAGCTCGCAGGCCGCGTGGACATCGTCGCCCTCGGCGACATGGGCATCGGGAACACCACTGCCGCGGGCGCCCTCCACGCAGCCCTCCTCGGCCTTCCGGCGGCAGTCGTCTGCGGGCCGGGAACCGGACTCGACAAGGACGGCGTGCGCCGGAAGGCGGACGTGATCGACCGGGCGCTCGCCGCCAACGGCCGCCGCGCCGACCGCCTCGACGTGCTCGCCGCGCTCGGCGGGTTCGAGATCGCGCTGCTCGCCGGAGTCGCGTTGGGCGCTGCGGCCGAGCGGCTCGCGGTCGTCCTCGACGGGTTCATCGTCACTGCGGCGGCGCTCGTCGCCGCACGCCTGGAGCCGACTGCCGTCGAGTACAGGGTCGCCGGGCACCTTTCGCCCGAGCCCGGACACCGGCTCGGTCTCGACGCGCTCGGGCTCGAACCCCTGCTCGATCTCGGGCTCCGGCTCGGAGAAGGAACCGGCGCCGCACTCGCGCTCCCGCTCCTTCAGGCGGCGATCGCGCTGCTCGCGGAGATGGCGACCTTCGACGAGGCCGGAGTGACCGATGCGGGCCGTTGAGCCGCCGCTCGCCGCAGTCGCGTTCCTCACGCGGATCCCGGTCGGCCGCCTCGCCGAGCTCGACGGAGCGGCCGTTCGCCGTGCTGCACCGCTGTTCCCGCTCGTCGGAGGCGCGGTCGGTGCGCTCGGCGGCGGGGTTGTCGACGTCGCCGCTGGCCCGTTGCCGTCTCTCGGTGCCGCGGCGCTCGGCCTCGGCGTCGTCGCACTCGTCACCGGTGCGCTGCACCTCGACGCCCTGGCCGACACAGCAGACGCACTGGGCGGGACGACGCGGGAGCGGCGACTCGAGATCATGCGCGACCACGCGATCGGGTCGTTCGGCGCGGTGGCGCTCGTGGTCGTGCTGCTATTCGAGGCGTCGCTGCTCGCGTCGGAGACCAGCGCCTGGACCGCGTTCGCCGCGGCAGCCGCCTGCGGCCGATGGGCGGCACTGCCGCTCGCGGCGTTGCTCCCGGCCGCCCGCGCGGAAGGAACCGCGCTCTCGAACCTCTCGACGGCGAGCGTCGTCCTGGGGCTTCTGGCGGCGTGCGCCGTTGCCGTCGGCGTACGCGGCCTCGAAGGGCTCGCCGCCGTCGGCGCCGCGGCGCTGGCCGCGCTCGTGCTCGGACTGTTCTTCCGCCGCTGGCTCGGCGGCGTCACAGGCGACACGCTCGGCGCTACGAGCGAGCTCGCACAGGCTGCAGCACTCGCCGCGCTCCTTCTCGCATGACACGGCTGCTGCTGATCCGCCACGCCGAGCCCGACGAGGATGCACGGGGCCGCTGCTACGGGCGGCTCGACGTCGGGCTCTCGCCGACCGGCCTCGCGAGCGCCGAGCGTCTCGCCGAGAGCCTTCGACGCGTCGACGTCGACGCCGTCTACGTGAGCCCTCGCCTCCGCGCGGTCCAGACCGCAGCCGCGCTCGGCGCGACCCGCATCGTCGACGACCGCCTGCGGGAGCTCGACTTCGGTCAGCTCGAGGGTCGGACGTACGACGAGATCGAGCGCGCGCAGCCCGAGTTCTTCCGACGCTGGATGGAGACGCCGACGCTCGTACGGTTCCCCGGCGGCGAGAGCTACGCGGAGCTGCGTGAACGCGTCGTCGCTGCGGTAAGCGACATCGTCGCAGCCAACACCGACCGAACCGTCGCGCTCGTCTCGCACGGCGGCGTGATCCGCGCCGCGTTGGCCGTCGCACTCGGGCTCCCCGACGACCGCGCGTTCGCGCTCGACGTGGGCTACGCGCGGATCAGCCTCGTCGACTGGTTCGACGAAACGCCGGTCATCCGCCTGGTCAACGGCGTCTCGGCGGACGTGCCCGTCGACCTCTAGCGCAGCGCGTTCGAGCGGATCGCGTGCGGCAACGTCGCGCGGACGGCGGCGAGTGTCGAAGCGCGTCGTATCGGCTGAAAAGGCTACGCCTATGATCCGCCGCGTGTCGCGCTCGCGCGTCGTGAGCCTCTGGCTGCCGGTCGTTGCGTGGGCGGCGCTCATCTTCGTCCTGTCGTCGGTCCACAGCCTCGACTCTGGCCTCGGCGTCTGGGACGAGGCACTGCGAAAGCTGGCACACGCGACGGAGTACGCGGTGCTCGGCGCACTGCTCGAGCGAGCGCTCGGTCGGCCGCTGCCGGCACTCGCGCTGGGTCTCGCGTACGCCGTCAGCGACGAGCTGCACCAGCACTTCGTGCCCGGCCGAACGGGCGATCCGCGAGACGTGGCGATCGACGCGTTGGGCGTCTTCGTCGGAATCGCGCTGTACCGACGGCTACGTCGCCCTGCGTAGGATGAGCCGCATGGAGCGCAACCGCGGAACCTTCGACGACCGCCAGCTCGACGTGCTGCTCGACCGGCTCGACGGCATCCGCTCGGAGCTCCAGACCCTGAACCGGCGCCTCGACTCGCAGGAGAGCCTCCTCCGGATCGCCGGGGAGCTCGCGCGCCTCAACGAGTCGCTGGAAACGCTCGCCTACGCCGCGCTCGGACGCCAGCCGCCGCGCGTCAGACGCCGCGGCACCGGCTAGGGCTCAACGTGAAGTCGCTGCGCCAGCGGCCGCGAAGCGGCCGCCTTTAGGGGTCTTCGCGCGTCGCGGATCCGCGGAAGCGGATTCGCGGCTTGCGCAGCTGGCTAGCGGCCGAGGCGGTAGACGCGCCCGTCGAGCGATGTCGCGTACAGCTCGCCGCGGGCGTCTTGACCGAAGCTCGAGAGGCTCCCGATCCGGGTGCCCTCCCGCCGCACGTCGGTCGCGCGCCCGCCGGACATCACGAGCGACCAGATCGTCCCCGTGCAGTAGTCCCCGAAGAAATACCGCCCACGAGCCTCGGGTACCGCCGACCCGCGGTAGACGAACCCGCCGGTGACCGAGCAGCCGTCGCCACGCCCGTAGACGTGGACGGGAGAGACGAGGCGCCCGCGGGGGTTCGGTTCTTTCGACTCGAACCGCGCGCGTCCCTCGTAGGCATCCCAGCCGTAGTTCGCGAGCTCGGTGACCTGCGCGCGCGACACCCAGTCGATCTCCTCCCACGCGTTCTGGCCGACGTCACCGATGTAGAGGTCGCCGGTCGCACGGTCGAACGAGAAGCGCCAGGGATTGCGCAGACCGAGCGCGGCGATCTGCGGGTTCGGCTTCGCGACCGCAA
>JBDTVA010000175.1:0-4118 GCA_040007455.1 Actinomycetota bacterium
GACGCAGCTCCTCGTCGTCGATTTTTGCGATCTCCCGGTCAAGCCGGTTCGTCGAGATGAGCTGGAATGCGTCGGCGCCGTCGCCGGCCGACACGGTTGTCATCGCAGCCGGCGTGTGGACGAACGACTCGATGTGCTCCTGCCGCGTCTGGGGAAGGTGGCTCTGCGGAGAGCTACCCGACGCGTCGCCGAGAAGCGTGCCCTCGCCGCCCACGGTGAGCGTGTCGGCGCCGCTTCCGAGCCTGACGTCGACCGCTTCCATTCCTTCGAACTCGACCCAGCCTGCGCCGCCCGAGCTCGGCATGCTCAGCGCGTCCTTGAACATCGTCATTCCGAAGCCGCCGACGACGCCGACCTCGACCGGGCTCGAGCTGCCGGCCCTGTCCTCGAGGAACGCGGTCACAAAGCCGGAACGGCCGGTCGTGTCGCCGCTCGCATTGACGACGAGCGTGTCGAAGCTGCCTGGGTCGACGAAGTTGCCGCCACCGTCCCGCGGGCTGCCGACGACGACGATCGGGCCGAGGCCGGTCGGCGGCGCCAGGCCGGGCCGCGACAGCTCCTTGATATCGGTGAGGCCGGCGCTGCCCGTGCCGCCGATGGTGACGATGTCGCTGCCGGTCCCGCCCTCGACCCGCACGGGGACCGTTGCGGCCGTGTGATCTACCGTGATGCTGTCGTTGCCCCCGTTCCCGTGGACGACGACGCGCAGCGCCGGAGCGTCGAGCGCCGCAGGCGGCACGTATTCGACGACCTGGTTCGGCGAGCCGAGCGAGCAGCCGGACGTCGAGCAGAGCCGGTACGCGGAGCCGTCGCCGGTGACCCAGATGCTGTCGGGGCCGTTCGTCCCTTCGAGGACGATCTGGTTGTCGAGGTTCCACGGGTCGCCGCCCTCGGCGACCTTGGCGTTGATCTGGCTACCGTTGCCGAAGTTCAAGAAGTTGAAGACGTCGTTGCCCTTGCTGCCGTCGAGCGTGAGCAGCGACGACGACGTCTGGAAGATGTTGAACACGTCGGCGCCCTTGCCGCCGATCACCTTCGCGACGTCGCCGATGTTCGCGGCGTACACCATGTGCTCGTAGTCGTTGACGCCGGCGATGAGCGAGCTGGTCCCGAGCTGGCTTCCCCAGCCGATCAGGAGCTTGCCGTCCTTCGCCCAGACGGTCAGGGGCTGCATCTCGCACGCCGACGGGCTGACGTTGCAGAAGTCGATGACCGTGTTCGGGCCGCTGATCGTGACGGTGCTTCCGGCCGTGCCGGCGAAGTAGACGTCGTTCGGATCGCCACCAGCCGAGATCGTGTCGTTGCCGGTTCCGCCGTCGATCAGGTCAGCGCCGGGGCCGCCGAGGATCGTGTCTGCGCCGTCTCCCCCGAAGATGACGTCGTTGCCCGCGCCGCCGTCGATCGTGTCGTCGCCGGCGCCGCCGTCGATGAAGTCGCCGTCTGCACCGCCGGTGAGGTGGTCGTTGCCACCGTCGCCGAAGAGCTTCGCGCAGAGGCCGGCGCTGCACTTCGAGTGGGTCGGGCCGATGATCGTGTCGTTGCCGTCGCCGCCGTGCACTTCGACAACGAGGTTCGCGTCATCGATGCCGTGCAGGTCGATCATGTCGTCGCCCAGCCCGCCGTCGATCGTGAGCTTCGTCACGCCCGTGAACACCTGTGCGTTGCCGTGGTCACGGCCGAACTGCGACGACCAGACCTTGATCGTGCCGCTTCCGTCGCTCTCGACGTTGATCGACTCGGCGATGTCGTCGAGGTTCCCCTGGAGGCGGTTCTTCGAGTTCGGCCCGATTGCGAGCGTCACCTCGCCGCCCGTCTGGGTGCCGAGGAACGCGGGCCGGGTGAACGGGATGTCGAACTTCAGCAGCGTCAGCCGCGCGAACTCGAACGTCTTCGTGATCGAGAAGAACCCGAGGTCGAGCGTGAAGTACGCGCGAAGGAAGAACTGAAGGATCCCGGAGATGTCGAAAACTGCGAGAGGGTTCCCTCCGTTTGCGAGCACGTTCGAGCCGAGCTCGTCGAGCCGCACCTTGCCGTCGTGGTCGAGATCCGAGAGGTTGAAGAAGATGTCGGCCGAGATTCCGCCCTCGACGCCGACCGTGACGACGGCGAGCGAGAGCGCGGCGCCGACTGCGATCTCCGCGTGGAGCGTTGCCTCCGGCCGGTCGGCGCCGGTCGTGGGGTCGCCGGCGTAGATGAAGAATCCCTTGAGCAGGCTCGCCGCATTGTGGGTCGACGCGAACGCGGAGAACCCGGCGGTGTCGTAGCCGAAGGCGAGGTTGATCGTGCCGCCTAGACCCCCCGCGAAGGTGCCGACGAGCGGTCCGATGATCGGGAACTGCTGCCGGTAGAGGAAGTTGAAGCCGAACTCCGGCAGCTGGATGGTGACGATCGTGGCCGGCTGGCCGAGGATCAGCTTGAAGATCGTCGAGGGCTCGAGCAGGTTGAACTTGATCGAGCCCGGCTTGGTGACCCCGGCGGTGAACGACGACGTGGACGAGCCGGGTGTGCCCTCCGTCGCTGCGCTCGGAAGCGCGAGATGCTGCAGAGCGTTGCCGAGATTGCCGAAGTTCCCGATCTTGCGGATGTCGGGCGTCGAGTCCCCACCCGAGCCGTTCGGCGCGCCGAGGTCGCTGCCGCCGATGTTGAGGCGGTTGTCGATGAACGAGAGCTTCCGAAGATCGACGACGCAGCCGGACGACGTCGGCGTCGCGCAGCGCTGCATCGTGTTCTCGACGAGGACGAGGTCGCCGAAGTTGATACCGACGTTGCCCTCACCCGCTGCCTGCTTCACGAGCTGCGTCAGCGAGTAGAGCTGGTCGACGAAGTCGAGGAAGGCGACGATCTTCGGCCCGTCGGTCGGGTCGAAGAGAATGATCAGGTCCTTGCCGGTGATCGTGTGACCGGCGAGGTCCGAGAGCAGCGGGATGCGCTTGTTGAGGAAGCCGTCGGGCCCGATCAGCCAGGAGAGCGGGTCGAGAATCGCGGCGATCTTGTCGAGGATCGGCCCGGCGAACTTCGAGATGAACGAGCCGAGATCGAGGGTGATGTCGGCGATGACCACCTGCGGCGGCGCGATCGAGACCGGCTTACCGGGCTCCCACTTGATCGCGAAGTCGATGAGGATCTTCGCGGTCACCTTCGGCAGGATGTTCGCGAAGTCGCCGCCGAGCGTGCTGAAGTCGATCGTCGCGTTCGCCCGGAGGAGCGCGCCGCCGGTGAGGCTGATCTGGAAGATCGAGAGCGGCGAGCCGGAGATCAGCTCCGGCATCGTCAGGAGGCCGTCGTGGTTCGCGCCGCTCGCTGTCGGGTCGACGAAGTCGATCGAGCCGCCGAAGTAGACGACCGAGTACTCCTCGGACTGCGGCGCGACGCCCGCCGTGCTGCCGCCGACGCACGACGCGCGCACCTGGCCGTTGCCGTTGAGGTCGACGCCGTCGACGAGATGGAGCGCGAGGAAGAGCAGTTGCCCGTTCGCGTCTGCGGCTGCGCCCGTCGGCGCCCCGCCGGCGCTGCAGTCGACCGCCGTGAGGCGGGCGCTCATCTTCAGGGTGATCTCAGGCCCGAGATCGGGGTTACCGGGCAGCCACGGCGCGTGGTTGTCGGTAGTGCACGGAGCCTTGTTGTCCGTGACCAGATAGAAGCCCTTTGCCAGGTCGACGCCGAAGCCCACGCGCTCGCCGACGTCGACGGTGAACTGCGGCGTGAACGATGCATCGAGCCCGAGCGCCGGGATGCCGACGTCGAGTGCGAGCGGGTGGTCGGGGCTCCAGTTGAACTGCGTGCCGAGCCGGAAGTTGAACTGTGCCCGCGTCGCCTGGAAGAGGTTGGTCGAGAGGCCGGCGTTGTCGTAGAAGTCGAACTTGACGTAGTCGTCGACGTTCAGGTCGGCCATGCTGCCCGGAGTGCCGTCGAGCTTGAGCAGGATCTTCAGGCTCGAGCCCGGCCCGAACGCGGTGAAGATGGCTCCGCGAATCAGGTTCTCGAGGCCGTCGATGTTGAGGTTGTTCTCGCGGATCTGGTTGGCGAGCGGCCGCAGGAAGTTCGCGCGGAAGTCGTCGATGACGTGCGCGACCGGGTTCTGCGCGAGCGCGTCGCCGAGGAGCGGGAGCTTCTGGCCG
>JBDTVA010000176.1:0-4072 GCA_040007455.1 Actinomycetota bacterium
GAGCGGCTGCGGGTCGACGACCCGATCGGGGCGGTTTCCGTGCATGGGCTCGCGGGCGTCTGGGGCACGCTCGCGACGGGCATCTTCGCGGTGCCGTCACTCACCGACAACCTGGCGACCGGCAGGGGAGGGCTCTGGTACACGGGGAGCTTCCACCAGCTCGGCGTGCAGGCGCTCGGCCTGCTCGCGGTCGGGATCTTCACGTTCAGCGCCTCGTTCGGCGCGCTCTGGACGATGAAGAAGACGTTCGGGATCCGCGTCGAGCCCGAGGTCGAGATCGCCGGCCTCGACGTGCACGAGCACGGCATGTGGGGCTACCCCGAGTTCTACATCCCGGTCCCCGGCGGCTACGGCACCGAGAGCCACGGCCACCTGGGGCTTGCGCACGCGCGCAGCGCACCCGCGCACGTGCACCCGCACCCGCAGGCCGAGCCCGCGCTCGAAGGGTCCTGATCTAGCCGACGCGCAGCGCCGCCTCCGTGGCGGCGCTGCGCGGGGCGACCCGGACGAAGCGCGCAGCGAACTCATCCCAGTGAGCGAGCACCTCTGCCGCACGCCGTGAGCGCGTCGATCGCTCGTGCCGCTCGAGCAGCTCGCGGACGCCCCGCAGCTCGTCGGCAGTGGCAGCCCGCAGCACGACGTCCTCGTTGCGGCGACGTTCGAGCCGTGCCGCGTCGAAGACGTACAGCTCGCCGCCGCTCATCCCCGCACCGGCGTTCCGGCCGACCTCGCCGAGGACGACGACCGTGCCACCGGTCATGTACTCGCAGACGTGGTCGCCGACGCCTTCGACCACCGCGCTCGCGCCCGAGTTGCGCACGGCGAAACGTTCGCCCGCGCGCCCCGCGACGTACAGCTCGCCGCCCGTGGCGCCGTAGAGGACGGTGTTGCCGACGAGCACGGGATCGCCCGCGTCACCCGCCGGCGCCCGCACGACGATCCGGCCGCCCGACATGCTCTTCCCGACGTAGTCGTTTGCCTCGCCGTCGAGCGCCAGGCGAACGCCGTCGGTGAGAAACGCGCCGAAGCTCTGCCCCGCGCTCCCGGTGAAGCCGACCCGGATGCGGCCGGGCGGCGCGCCGGCGCCGAACCGCGAGGCGATCTCGCCGGCGAGCCGTGCGCCGACGGCGCGGTCGGAGTTGCAGATCGGGTACCGCAGGTCGAGCAGCCGCGCCTCCTCGAGCGCCGGCCTCGCGTCGTCCACGAGCAGCTCGCCGAGCTCACCGCCGGGGGCGTGCAGCTGCGTCTCGCCCGCGTAGCCGCCGCCGGTGCCGAGGAGCTCCTCGACCGCGAGCGGAGCGCCCGCACGAGGCCGCAGCAGGTCGGAGCGGCCGATCGCCTCGTCGAGCCCCCTCAAGCCGAGGCTCGCGAGGTGCCGCCGCACCTCTTCGGCGACGAAGCGGAGGTATGCCTCGACGTGCTCCGGCGTCGCCGCGAACTTCGCGCGCAGCTCCGGCCGCTGCGTCGCGATGCCAACGGGACACGTGTCGAGGTGGCACGAGCGCACCAAGAGGCAGCCCTGCGCGAGCAGCACTGCCGTGCCGAAAGACACCTCGTCCGCACCGAGCAAGACGGCCAAAACCACGTCTCGACCCGTCTTCAGGCCACCGTCGACGCGCAGGCGAACCCGACCTCGCAGGCCTTCCGCGACGAGCGTCCGCTGCGTCTCGGCGAGCCCGAGCTCCCACGGCGCGCCGGCGTTCTTGATCGAGGACAGCGGGCTGGCGCCGGTGCCGCCGTCCGCCCCTGCGACGTGCACGACGTCGGCGAGCGCCTTCACGACGCCCGCGGCGACGAGCCCTACGCCGGCCTCGGAGACGAGCTTGACGGAGACGTCCGCGCGCGGGCTCACCTGCCTCAGGTCGAAGACGAGCTGGGCGAGATCCTCGATCGAGTAGATGTCGTGATGCGGCGGGGGCGAGATGAGCTCGATGCCAGGCCGCGTGTGCCGCAGGCGCGCGATCTCGTCGCTGACCTTGTGCGCCGGCAGCTGGCCGCCCTCGCCGGGCTTCGACCCCTGCGCGATCTTGATCTGGAGCTCGTCGGCCGAGACCGCGTAGCGCGCGGTGACGCCGAAGCGCGCCGAGGCGATCTGCTTGATGCGGGAGTTGCGCTCGTCGCCGAAGCGCTCGGGATCCTCGCCGCCTTCGCCCGAGTTCGAGCGCGCGCCGAGTCGGTTGAAGGCGATCGCCACCGTCTCGTGCGCCTCGGCGGAGAGCGAGCCGTGCGACATGCCGCCGCTCGAGAACCGGCGCAGGATCGACTCGGCGGGCTCGACCTCCTCGAGCGGCACCGGCTCGGCAGCGGGAACGAGCTCGAGCAGGTCGCGCAGCTCGAGCGGCTCGCGATCGTTCACGAGCTGCGCGAAACGCTCGTAGTCGTCCCAGCCCGTGCCGTTCACCGCCGCGCGGAGCTTGTGGGCCGCAGCCCGCTGCAACGCGGCGACGACGTCCGGGTTCGACGCATGACGCTCGCCGCCCTTACGGAACTTGACGTACCCGGGGTTCTCGAGCTCCGGCGACTCCGAGCGAGCGGCCTCGTACCGCGCGCGGACATCGCGCTCGAGCTCCGCGAACCCGATCGGGCCGGCCGTCGCGGGCGTATGCGGGAAGCAAGCGCCGAGCACGTCGTCCGCGAGGCCGATCGCCTCGAACACCTCGGCGCCGCGGTAGGAGTCGACGTCGGAGATGCCCATCTTCGCCATCACCTTCAGGACGCCGCCCTCGACCGCGCGGCGGAAGCTTCGCTGGGCTTCGTCCGGCGTCGCACCGCCGAGCTTGTCCGCGGCCCCGAGGTCGGCGACGGTCTCGAGCGCGAGGCGCGGGCAGACGGCGTCGGCGCCGTACCCGATGAGGCAGGCGAAGTGGTGCACCTCCCGCGGCTCGTCGCTCGCGACGACGAGCGACGTCGAGGTGCGGAGACCGGCCTCGACGAGGGCGCGGTGGACAGCGGCGACCGCGAGGAGCGCGGGGAGAGGAAGGCACTCCTCGGCGGTCGCCGCATCGTCGAGCAACAGGGACGCCGCGCCGTCGCGCGCCGCGGCGACGGCGTCGGAGGCGAGCCTGCTGCAAGCGGAAGCGAGGCTCTCGTCGCTGAACGTCGCGTCGAGAACCTGCGCGCGCAGCAAGGGAAGAGCCGACGGGTAGAGGAAGAAGCTTTCGAGCTCGAGGAGCCTTGCACCCTCGGGGCCCTCGGCGAGCAACGGCGCGCGCGGGCCCACGAGCGTCCGCAGCGACATCACGCTGCGCTCCCGCAGGTGGTCGATCGGCGGGTTCGTCACCTGCGCGAAGCGCTGGCGGAAGAACGAGTAGAGCGGTCGCGCCCGCCCGGCGAGCGGCGGCAGCGCGGTGTCGTCGCCCATCGACGAGATCGGCTCGTGGCCGTGCGAGCCGGCGGGCCTCAACACGAGCGAGAGGTCCTCGCGCGTGTAGCCGGCCAGGACGTGGCGGGGGCGAAGGTCGCCCGCAGGTGGGAGCACCGGCTCGCCGGCATCGAGCGTGCGCCGCCCGACCGCGAGCCAGCGTAGGTACGGGCGCCGCGCGGCCAGCGTGCGCTTGACGTCCGCGTCGAGCTCGACCCCGCGCCCGGCTGCGTCGACTGCGAGCATCTCGCCCGGACCGAGCTTGCCCCGACGCACGCGCGCGTCGTGAGGCAACGGGATCGCGCCCGCCTCCGACGCGCACGCCACGAGGCCGTCGTCGGTGATCGCGTAGCGGAGCGGCCGTAGCCCGTTGCGGTCGAGCGCGGCGCCGACCACGCGGCCGTCGGTGAAGACGACGCCCGCCGGACCGTCCCAGGGCTCGATCAGCCCGGCGTGGTAGCGGTGGAACGCGCGCACTCCCGGGTCGAGCTCGGAGTCGTTCTGCCACGCCGGCGGCAGGAGCATCGACATCGCATGACGGACGTCGCGACCGCCGCGGGTGAGGAGCTCGACGGCGTTGTCGAGCATCGCGGAATCGGAGCCGGATTCGTCGAGCACGGGTGCGAGGTGCTCGTCTCCCAGCTGCGCCTCGCGCGCGCGCATCCACGCGATGTTGCCGCGGAGCGTGTTGATCTCACCGTTGTGGCAGAG
>JBDTVA010000177.1:0-4072 GCA_040007455.1 Actinomycetota bacterium
GAGCGCTTCCTTCCTTTAGGCGCGCGATTACCGCTGCACGTTCCACATTGCTCCTCTCCTGGCGGCAACCCAACTGCCGTTTGCCGCCGGGGCTTCATTGCTCTTGATTGCTCTTGGCGCTCTTACTTCGATGGTGGAGGCGGCGATCTCCGCCAGCCATCGGGTGGCGGCCCCATCTCGCGTGTGCGATCAGCCTCGTCAGCCACGCAGATGAGGTCGAGAACCGATGGCGGCGCGGGTAGGGGCCAACGATTCTCGAAGGCAAGGAGGTGCAAGATGGAAGCTCTCGAGGCCTATACGTCCACTCTCGCCGTACTCAGCGCGGCGCTGTTGCTCGTTGCACGCGGCGAGGCGAGGATGTTCACCGCCGTGAAAAAAGACGACGCACCGTAGTGCGGAATCGCCCCGAGCCGTAGGCATCGCAAGAAGTGAGTCGAGGCGAGACGTTGCCTAGAGCTCGTTCGGGGCAACTGCCTGAGACGCGCGTCATGGGGAGCGGCCGACCTCACGACGGTACTACGTGTCGTCCGCAGAGCCATTCGAGAAGCACGCATACAAAAGGCCCCGTTTCCGGGGCCTTTCCAGTAGCGGGGGCAGGATTTGAACCTGCGACCTCCGGGTTATGAGCCCGGCGAGCTACCTGACTGCTCCACCCCGCGTCGCTAGCGGCATGATAGCAGCGCTTTGTCACTCGTCACGCTCGCGCTCGTCGTCGGTTTTGTCGCGATAGCAGGGTCTTTGGCCCTCGTCGGTGCGCGCTCGTACGAGCTGTGGCGGACGAGCCGCACGTTCTTCCGCGCGCTCGGTGAGGCGAACGACGCGGTCACCGCTTCGCTCGATCGACTCTCCGCGTTCGAGCCGCGCGGCCTCGACCGGCTCTCCACGTCGACGGCCCGCCTCGAGGCCTCGCGCGCGCGGCTCGGCGTGCTCACGGGAGCGCTCGGGCGCGTCCGCGGGCAGTGGGCCGGGCTCCTCGGCGTCTACCCGAGGAAGTAGTGCGCGTCGCAGCGATCGACCAGGGCACGAACACGACGCGCCTGCTCGTCGCCGACGTCGAAGCGGGCCAGCTCAGCGAGGTCGTCCGCCGCACCGAGATCACCAGGCTCGGCGAAGGCGTCGACGAGCGCCACCGCCTCCTCCCCCTTCCCGTCGCGCGCGTCCGCAACTGCCTGACCGACTACCGGCGAGAGGCGGAGCGGCTCGGCGCGGAGCGAACGCTGCTCGTCGCAACGAGCGCGGTGCGTGACGCCGAGAACGGCGAGGCGTTCCTCGGCGAGGTCGAGTGGTCGTACGGGTTCGCCACGCGGCTGCTGAGCGGCGACGAAGAGGCCGAGCTGATGCTGCGAGGCGTCGGCACGATCGAGCCGGGAACGCTCGTGCTCGACATCGGCGGCGGCTCGACCGAGCTCGTCACGCTCGACTCGCGCACGAGCCTCGATATCGGGGCGGTGCGGCTGACCGAGCGTTTCCTGCACACGGATCCGCCGACCCACGACGAGCTCGAGGCGTGTGCGCAGCACGTACGCGGACTCCTCCCGCGGCTCGAGGCGAAGGACGCGATCGGAGTTGCGGGGACGATCACGTCGCTGGCGGCGCTCGACCTCGGGCTCGACGAGTACGACCGCTAGCGCGTGCATGGCCACCGGCTGTCGCGCGAGGGCCTCGAGCGGCAGCTGCAGCGGCTCGCCGCGCTCCCGCTCGCGGAGCGGCGCGAGGTGCCGGCACTCGAGCCCGAACGTGCGCCCGTGATCGTCGCGGGTGCCGTGATCGGCCGCGAGGTCCTCGCCGCGTACGGGCTCGACGCGATCACCGTGAGCGAGCACGACATCCTTGACGGGATCGCGCTCGCCGCCGCGGAGCTGCCGGAGCCGGTCGAGGGCGACGCCCCGCCCGGCGCATACACCTGCTGCTAGCCGACCTCACTCCTTCGAGTGATACGAGGGACGATGGGTTGTGACACGGTGAGTCGGTGACTGCGGCACACCTCCATCGGCGTGCGGTCCTCTTCGGAGCCGCAGCGGCGTACGGCGTGCTCTTCCTCGCGTTGCTGTTCCTGGAGACGCCGGGCCTCGGCCTGGGACACTTCTTCTATATGCCGATCGCGGTGATCGCGATCGTGAGCGGCTACAGGGGCGGCGCGACGGCCGGCGTCGTCGCCGCGGCGCTCTACACCGTTGCGGTCGTCGCGAACGCGGATCTTCCGACCGTCGACCTCCTGACCGTCAGCACGCCGATTCGGCTCGTCGCCTACGTGCTCACCGGCGCGCTCATCGGCTGGTTCGCCGAGCAGAACCGCGAGCTGATCGACCGGCTCGAGGTGCTCGTCACACGCGACCGGCTGACCGGCCTGCCGAACGCCCGCGGCTTCGAGGTCGAGGTGGACAAGCGGTTCGCAGCGCAGCAGCCGTTCGCGATCCTGCTCGGCGACCTCGACGGACTCCGTGAGCTGAACTCGGAGGACGGACACGGCGAGGGCGACTTCGTGCTCGTGCGACTCGCCGACACGCTCGGTCGAATGCTCGGGCCCGAGGAGCGGATCGCCAGGGTCGGCGGCGACGAGTTCGCGATTCTCGCGACCGTCCGCGGCAAGGACGCGGCCCGAGATCGTGCGAACAGGCTCGAGCAGCGGCTGACCGAGCACGGCCTCCAGGTCACCTTCGGCTGGGCGGCCTACCCCGACGAGGGCTCGAACGCGCTGGGCCTGATCCGCATCGCCGACGAGCGGCTCTACGCGCGCAAGCTCGTCCGGGGCCGGCGCACGGGCGCGCCGCAATCGCCCCGCGCCGCCGCGGGCTAGTCCGCTTCCTCGGCGGGCGGCTCGTCTTCCGCGAGGCGGCGCTGCACGACCGCGCGCGAGAGCACGCCGACGAGACGTCCGTCCTCGACGACGGGCACGCGCTCGAAGTCGCGCTCCTCGAGCTCGCGGAACGCCTCCTCGAGCTCAGCGTCGGCGTCGATCGTGAAGAGCGGCTCTTCCGCGATGTCGCGGAGCAGCGTCGCGCTCGGGTCCGACCCCGTCGCGACCACCTCACGGACGAGGGTCTTGCGCGTGACGATCCCGGTCAGGCGACCGCTCTCGCAGACGAGCACGTTCCGTACCTCCGGCCGCAGGAAGAGTTGCCCGGCTTCTTGCGCGCTCGCGGATCCTTCGAGCGCCGGTGGATCGACGATCATCGCGTCGCGGACTCTCGAGCTCACGGGTAGATCCCGCGCGCCTCGAGTGCCGCCGCGACCTCGCGGATCCCACCCACCAGTGCCGCATTGCGGAGCGTCAGTTCGCGCTGCTCGGAGAGGTTCCAGACGCGGTCGAACGCGTCGCCGAGCTTCTCCGCGAGCCGCGCGCGAATCTCATCGCGCGTCCAGAACAGCCGGCCGAGATCCTGCACCCACTCGAAGTACGAGACGGTCACGCCGCCCGCGTTCGTGAGCACGTCGGGGAGCACGGGGATTCCCCGCTCGACGAGGATCGCGTCCGCGTCGTTGTCGGTCGGCCCATTTGCGGCCTCCACGACGAGCTTCGTGTCGATGCGCGGGGCGTTCTCGGCGGTCAGCTGGTCCTCGAGCGCCGCGAGGACGAGGATGTCGTTCGGGAGCTCGAGCAGCTCGGCGTTCGTGACCCGCTCGCAGTCCGGGAAGTCGGCGAGCGATCCGTGGGCGGCGACCCACTCGTGCGCGCTCGCGACGTCGATGCCGTTCGGCGAGTAGATCCCGCCGGAGATGTCGGCGACCGCGATCACGACGGCGCCGCGGTCGGCGAGCTCCTGCGCCGCGACGCCGCCGACGTTGCCGAAGCCCTGCACGACGCAGCGTTGACCGGCGAGGTTCCACCCGAGTCTCGCGCACGCGCGCTCGATCACCATCACGACGCCCGCGCCGGTCGCCTCGCGCCGGAACACGGAGCCCCCGAGCGGGATCGGCTTCCCGGTCACGACCTCGGGAACGGCGTAACCGTGCTGCATCGAATAGGTGTCCATGATCCAGGCCATCGTCTGCTCGTTCGTCGCCATGTCGGGCGCAGGGATGTCCTCCTGCGGGCCGATGAAGTCGCGCAGCTCGATCGTGTAGCGCCGGG
>JBDTVA010000178.1:0-4066 GCA_040007455.1 Actinomycetota bacterium
AGTCGATCGAGTGCGGGATCGCACCGCCGTTCGTCAGCGTCATCTCGACCGTCTGCCCCTCGCGCACGTGCACGACGGGGCCTGGTGCGCCGTGGCCGTCGAACGCCCACGTGTTGTACTTCACGCCCGGCGCGACCTCGACCGTCATGTCCTTGAGCGTCATGTGGACCTTCGCGAGGCCGCCGGGCTGAAGTGCCGGAAGGGTCGCGTCGTACGGCTTGTGCGCCTTGGCGAGCTCGTCGGCGTTCCCGGGCACTTGACCCGCGAAGCTGGCAAGCGGAAGGGCGACGTTATGATCTTGGACGACCGCAGGGGCCGCGGCCGACGGTTCGTCCTTTTCCCGTGAGGCGGCCATCGAGTCGAGCGAGAACAGCACCGCCCCGGTCGCCGCGAACACAGCCACGAGGACGAGCGCGACCATTCCTCTCATCACCATCGTGCGACTCCTCTCGGTTCGTTGCGCCCACCCTAGGAACCGAGGCCGGAAGCCGAATCCGGCCGAGCCCGCACCTGCGCTGCGGGAATGCCGCAACAACCGTGCGGTGCTTGCCGATGGCGCACGGCCTGGGGAGCCCGACACTGGTGCCTGTCAGAAGGTCGTAGTCGCGAGACAAAATAAGGAGTCGCCATGACCCGCAAGTTCTTCGAATATGGTGGATGGATCGCCGGTGCCGTGCTGATCGTCTTCGGCATCGTCGCGATCACAATGGGCGTCAACGGCCGCAACGAGGTCCGTAACTCGCTCGCAGCGCAGCAGATCACCGCCGGCGACGACGCCGCGGAGATCACGAACGGCAAGCTCCAGAATGGTGCCGCGATCAACACCGGGTCGCGGGCGAGGGAGTTCGCCAAGGTGATGGAGTTTCATACCCTCGAGGCGACGGGCGGCAAGCGGTACTCCGAGATGGGACGCTTCCTGACCCCGGCCGGCACGGACACGAGCGACGAGGCACTGGCGGCGAAGACGCCGGACGGCCGCCCAGTCGAGAACGGGCTCCGGAACATGTGGGTGACGGAGACCGCCCTCACGACTGCGCTCAACATGTCGTTCATGGCCGAGCAGCTCTCGCTGTTCGGGATCGTCACCGGAGTTGCGCTCCTGTTGACGGGCTTCGGGTTCCTGGTGCTCGCGATCGGCGGTGCGCTCCGCATGTCTGAGGCGAAGGAGCCTCGGGTTGCGCCGCAGCACAAGGCTGTGGCCATCGGCTGAGCGGCGACTCCGCTCGCGACGAAGGGCGGCTCCGGCCGCCCTTCGTCGTTCTCCGACGAAGTACCGTACTGCCGTGGAGTCACGGTTCAAGGCGCTCGTCGAGACGGGCATCGCCCTCAGCTCCGAGCTCTCCCTCGACGCCGTGCTGCAACGCATCGTCGAGGCGGCGGCGGAGCTCACCGACGCCCGCTACGCCGCGCTCGGCGTGATCGACCGGTCCGGGACCGCCCTCGAGCGCTTCCTCGTAACAGGCATCGACGAGCGGACACGGCGTGCGATCGGGGACCGGCCCCGGGGGCGGGGACTCCTCGGCACGATCATCCGCGACGCGAAGCCGCTCCGCCTCGCCAACCTCGGTGACCACGCCGACTCCACCGGGTTCCCCGCGAACCACCCGCCGATGACGACGTTCCTCGGCGTCCCGATCGTGCTCCGCACCGTTGCGTACGGGAACCTGTACCTCACCGAGAAGCGGGAAGGCGAGTTCACGCAGGATGACCAGGACGTGATCACGCTGCTCGCCTCGCAGGCAGCCGTCGCGATCGAGAACGCACGCCTCTACGAGTCAGCAACTCGCTGGTCGCGCCAGCTCGAGTCGCTGATCGAGGTCGGGAACGCACTCTCGGGTGAGATCGAGCTGCCGCGCGTCCTCCAGCTCGTGACCGACAAGGTGCGCGAGCTGATCGACGCCCAGGCGGTCTTCATCGCGCTGCCGTCCGGCGACCGGCTCGTGATCCAGGCCGCGTCGGGCGAATCGGCCGAGCCGCTCGTCGGCACCGAGCTTCCGAGCACCGCGAAGAGCCTCCGTGTCCTGGCGCGTCGACGGAGCGAGCGAGTCGACTCGCTGATCGACGACCCCGAGGTGGACCAGGAGTTCACCCGACGGCTCGGCGCCACGACCGGCCTCTTCGTCCCGCTCGTCGTCCGGGGCGAACCGATCGGCGTCGTGATGGCGCACGACAAAGCCGGTCGCGACCCGCGCTTCACGGACGAAGATCTTCGTCTCGCCGAGACGTTTGCGGAGCGGGCAGCGGTCGCCGCCGACCTCTCGACTCGAGTCGCGCGCGAGGCGCTTGCCCGCGTCGTCGACGCGCAGGAGCTCGAGCGTAAGCGCCTCGCGCGGGAGCTCCACGACGAGACGGGGCAGGCCTTGACCTCCATGCTCCTCGGACTGCGCGCGATCGAGGAGGCGAAGACGCCGCGAGAGACGCAGGAAGCGACGGAACGGCTTCGGGAGCAGCTCGTCGACACGCTGCACGACGTGCGGCGTCTGGCCGTCGAGCTCCGCCCGAAGGCGCTCGACGACTTCGGCCTTGTCCCGGCGCTCGAGCGGCTGACGGCGACGTTCAGCGAGCAAACGTCGATCCCCGTCGAGCTCGAGGCGATGCTCGACGACGCGCGACTCCCGCCGGCGGTCGAAACCGCGCTCTACCGAATCGTCCAGGAGGCCTTGACGAACGTGATCAAGCACTCCCGGGCTTCGCGGGTGAGCGTGCTCGTGACCCGAAAGCGAGATAGCGTGGCTGCCGTGATCGAGGACGACGGGCAGGGCTTCGAGCCCGAGGACGTGCGCGACGGCGGGCTCGGCCTGATCGGAATGCGCGAGCGGATCGCGCTCCTCGACGGCCGGCTCGCCGTGGAGTCGACGAGCGGCGGCACGTCGGTCGTGGCCGAGGTGCCGGTGCCCTGATGCCGATCCGCGTCATCCTCGTCGACGATCACGCGGTCGTCCGGTCGGGCCTGCGGCGCGTGCTCGAGAGCGACGCCGACATCGAGGTCGTCGCGGAGGCCGGCGGCGTGCGCGACGCCGTCTTCGAAGCGCGCGCGCTGAAGCCCGACGTGATCGTGATGGACGTCGTGATGCCGGGAGCGAGCGGGATCGAGGGGACCCCGCTCGTCCTGCGCGAGGCGCCGGACGCGAAGGTGCTCATCCTCTCGATGCAGGACGACCCGCGATACGTCCGTGAGGCATTCGCGATGGGCGCGAGCGGCTACGTGCTCAAGGAGGCGGCAGACACCGAGGTCGTCGAGGCAGTACGCCAGGTCGCGAGGGGCCAGCGCTACCTCCACCCCACCCTGGGCGCGCGACTGATGGAATCGGAGGCGCGGCAACGCGAGGAGGAGGCCGCCGACCCGCTCTCCGAACGTGAGCGCGAAGTGCTCCGGCTGCTCGCTCTCGGCCACACGAACCAGGAGATCGCGAAGATGCTCTACATCTCGGTGCGGACTGCCGAGTCGCACCGGGCGCACATCATGCAGAAGCTCCGGCTCGGCACGCGCGCGGAACTCGTTCGCTACGCGCTCGCACACGGGCTGCTCGAGGAGGACGCGGCGCCGGATCAGTAGTTGCCCACACCGCTCGGCAGCACGCGCCCTGATGCCCGGAACGTGCTCGGGGCACATCGTTCAGGCTGTGGCGGAGCGGAAGCGCATCGTGATCGCGGGGGGCGGGATTGCCGCCCTCGAGGCTGCGCTGACGCTGCGGGAGCTGGCGGCGGAGCTCGTGGACGTTCAGCTCGTCGCCCCTGGGCCGAAGTTCTGGTACCGACCGCTCTCCGTCGCCCAGCCGTTCGGGCTCGGGGAGGTCGCCTCGTTCGAGCTCACCGACCTGACCGCCCGTGCCGGCGCGGCTTTCACGCCCGGCACGGTCACCGCGGTCGACACGTCGGCGCACCTCGCGTTCACGCGGGAGGGCGCGGTGCTCGAGTACGACACGCTGCTGCTCGCGTGCGGGGCCGTGCCTCGGGTCGCGGTTCACGGCGCGCTCACCTTCCGCGGACCCGAGGACACGCCCCGGGTACGGGCGCTGCTCGACCGGATGGAGACGGGCGAAGTCACCCGAATCGTGGTCGCCGT
>JBDTVA010000179.1:0-4058 GCA_040007455.1 Actinomycetota bacterium
GCCTAGCGCCCTCGAGCGGCCTCGCGTCCGTACCCGACCACGTTCGCCAGTTGCCCGCCGAGGGTGAGCAGCCCGACGGCCGGTCCCGAGGCAAAGGCGCGCGCGACGAGACTCGCATAGAACGAGGGCCGCTCGAAATGTGCCGCGCCGCCGTGTCGGGATCGGTAGCGGTACGAGCCTCGCCCGTAACCGTACTGCTGCCGCACGTAGCCGCGCAGCGTGAGCTGCTGGCGGTGCCGCACGATTGCGTCGGGGACGTACACCAGCTTCCTCCCCGAGCGGTATCGAAGAGGCAGCCGCACGCGGGCTGCGCTTCGTGGCGATCGTCCATCCGCTCGCGCGCGTCTCGGCCCGAAGTCAGTTCGGCGAGGGAAGCGTGGCGAGCGTGAATGTCGTGGTCGCCGTGAACGCGCGCGTCGGGCGCCACGTGATCCTCAACCGCGGCGCCACGATCGGACACGACACGGTCGTTGGCGACTACGTCACGGTCGGGCCGGGCGTCAACGTCGCGGGTCTCTGCAGCATCGGCGACAGCTGCTACCTCGGCATCGGCGCGACGATCGTCGATCGGATCACGGTCGGCGCGGGCTCGGTGGTCGACGCCGGAGCGGTCGTCACAAAGGACGTGCCGCCCAACGTCGAGGTGCGAGGAGTTCCCGCGCGCATCGTCAAGGAGGGTGTCGAGGGCCGCTGAGCGGCAGTATTGCCAGTGATGCCGCCGTTCACGACACGACCCGAGCTCCACGGCACGTTCGGGATGGTCGCCTCGACCCACTGGCTCGCGTCCGCGGCGGGGATGCGGTTGCTCGAGGCCGGCGGCAACGCGTTCGACGCGGCGGCGGCGGCGGGGTTCGTACTCCAGGTCGTCGAGCCGCACCTGAACGGGCCGGGCGGGGACCTGCCGATCGTCCTCTACTCCGCCGAGCGCGACGAGGTGCTCGTCGTCTGCGGTCAGGGTCCGGCGCCGGCCGCCGCGACGACCACGCGCTTCCGCGAGCTCGGGCTCGACCTCGTCCCAGGGACGGGCTTGCTCGCCGCGTGCGTCCCGGGGGCGTTCGACGCCTGGCTCCGGATGCTGCTCGAGCTCGGCACTGCGTCGCTTCGCGACGTGCTCGAGCCGGCGATCGGGTACGCGCACGACGGCCACCCCGTCCTGCCGCGCGTCGCCGAGGGGATCGCGGCGGTCGAGCCGCTCTTCCGGGCGGACTGGCCGACGTCGGCGGAAACCTGGCTCCCCGCGCCTCCCCCGTGGTCGCTCTTCCGCAATCCCGTGCTCGCGGACACCTACACGCGCATCCTCGGGGAGGCGGAAGCGGCGTCGGCCGATCGCGACGGGCAGATCCAGGCGGCCCGCGACGCGTGGTATCGCGGCTTCGTCGCAGAGGCGATCGGCGCCTTCTGCGCGCGGACCGAGGCGCCGGACAGCTCGGGCCGTGCGCACCGCGGCCTGCTCGACGCCGACGACCTCGCCGCGTTCGAGGCGTCCTTCGAGGCGCCCGAGAGCCTGAGCTACGAGGGTTGGACGGTCTTCAAGACCGGGCCGTGGGGCCAGGGGCCGGTCTTGCTGCAGCAGCTCGCGCTGCTCGAAGGCTTCGACCTCCGTTCGATGGGCCGGGGCAGCACCGAGTTCGTACACACGGTGCTCGAGTGCTCAAAGCTCGCGTTCGCCGACCGCGAGGCGTGGTACGGCGACCCGACGTTCACGCCTGTTCCGCTCGAACGTCTGCTCTCTTCTGGATACGCGGACGAGCGCCGCGCGCTCGTCGCGGACAACGCCTCGTCCGAGCTCGTGCCCGGGCTCGCCGGCGCGAAACTGCCGGGACCGCTCACGGGCGCGCTCGCCGCGGGCGTCGGTGAGCCGACGAGGGGCGACACGTGCCACCTCGACGTCGTCGACCGCTTCGGGAACGTCGTCTCGGCGACGCCGAGCGGGGGCTGGCTGCAGAGTTCGCCCGTCGTGCCCGAGCTCGGCTTCCCGCTCGGCACGCGCGCGCAGATGTTCTGGCTCGAGGAGGGCCTGCCGAACTCGCTCGAGCCGCGCAAGCGTCCGCGGACGACGCTGTCCCCGTCGCTTGCGCGGCGTGACGGCGAGGTCTTGTCGTTCGGGACGCCGGGCGGCGACCAGCAGGATCAGTGGTCGCTCGTCTTCTTGCTCAACCACGTGCTCTTCGAGTCGAACCTGCAGGCCGCGATCGACCTGCCGATGTTCCATTCGAACCACTTCCCGAGCTCGTTCTACCCTCGCGAGGCGAAGCCGTTGAACGTCGAGCTCGAGGCGCGCTTCGCGCCCGCGGTGGTCGGCGAGCTGCGCGAGCGCGGTCACGACGTGGACGTCATGGGCGAGTGGTCGCTGGGCCGCCTCAGCGCCGCGTCCCGCGATGCCGGCGGCACGCTCCGCGCCGCCGCGAACCCCCGCGGCATGCAGGGCTATGCCGTCGGGCGCTGACTGGGTCGCGTCGCTCGACCCCTGGCCGGAGGAGTTCGGCCTGGGGCGGATGCGTGTGTTGCTCGACGCGCTCGGCAATCCTCACCAGCGGTATCCGTCGATCCACGTCGTGGGCACGAACGGCAAGTCGACGGCGACGCGCACGGTCGAAGCGCATCTCGAGTCGACGGGCCTGAACGTTGGCGCGTATCTCTCGCCGCACGTCCGCGGGTGGAGCGAGCGGATCCGGAGCGGCGGTGACGAGGCCGACTTCGAGCGCGCGATCGCGCGCGTACGCGAGGCAGCGGTCGCGGTGGGCGCGACGCAGTTCGAGGTGCTGACCGCGGCGGCGTTCGCCGAGTTTGCCGCGGGCGAGGTCGAGGTCGCCGTCGTCGAGGCGGGGCTCGGCGGACGCCATGACGCGACGAACGTGATCGACGCCCCCGTCGTCCTGCTCACGAACGTCGGGCTGGACCACACGGAGGTGCTCGGCGAGACGCGCGAGGCGATTGCGCGCGAGAAGCTCGCCGTCGCCACCGCCGACGCGATTGTCGTCCTGCCCCACAGCGAGTTCGCCCACCTCGTCCCCGGCTCACAGGTGCTGCTCGGCGGCGCGCGCGAGGCCGCGGGCGCGTTCCTCGGCGCGGGGGTCGAGGGCGAGGTGGCGGTCGAGCTGCCAGGGCGGCTCGAGCGTCGTTCGGACTCGGAGATCTGGGACGGCGGGCACAACCCGGACGGCCTCGACTGGGCGTTGCCGCGTCTCCCCGCCGGCAGCTACACAGTCGTCGCGTCGATCCTCCGTGACAAGGACGTGGACGGGATGCTCGAGCGCCTCGCGCGAGTCGGTGGGCGGTTCGTCGCGACCGCGTCTTCGAACCCCCGGGCACTGCCTGCGGACGAGCTCGCGGCCCGGGCGGCTCGGTGGTTCGCGGAGGTCGAGGCCGTCGACGACCCGGTCGCCGCGGTCGAGCGGGCGAGGCAGGATCCTCCCGTGCTCGTCACGGGGTCCCTCTACCTCCTCGCGGATTTGGCCGCGCGAGAGGAGCTGCACGTAGAGTGACGAAGCTGGGAGAACAGCTGACCGTCGTCGCGTTCGCCGCGTTCGTGATCCTCGCGATCGTCGGCGCCGCGTTCGGGGTCGGGTATTTGGTGGGAAAGCTCCTCTTGTGACCCTTGACGCCGACTTCCTGAGCATCGCCCGGAACCTCGCGTTCTTCTTCTTCGTCGTGTTCTGGGTCGCGACGGCGTACTGGGTCTACAAGGACGCGCGCCGGCGGATCGAGGACCCGTGGATGGTCGGAATGGCGACGGTGCTCGGCGCGATCCCACCGTTCATCGGGCCGATCATCTACATGTTCTTCCGGCCGCCGGAGTATCTGGAGGACGTCCGAGAGCGCGAGCTCGAGATCAAGGCGATGGAGAAGAGGCTCGCGCTGCGCGACCTGCACTGCCCCGTCTGTCGGGCCGAGGTCGACGCGACCTACCTCGTCTGCCCGGTCTGCACGACCAAGCTAAAGCAGGCGTGTGTGAACTGCAAGCAGCCGCTCGAGGCGCTCTGGCAGATCTGCCCGTACTGCGAAACGCGCGTCGAGACGCCTGCCGCGATCGACTTCGGCGACACCTGGGAGACCCC
>JBDTVA010000180.1:0-4045 GCA_040007455.1 Actinomycetota bacterium
CCCACGCCTCGAGCGCGGCGTCGAGCTTCTCGCCGCCACGCGAGACGAACCGCGGCGGCCGGTCGAGCGTCAGCTCGGCGTCGTCGTCCACCTGGGTGCCAGGCTTGTCGAAGCCGGGGACGAGCCCCGCCATCACGAGGGCCTGCGCCTGTGACCGCGACTCCGCGAGACCGCGCTCCACGAGCAGGACGTCCAGCCGCTTCTTCACGCGGGAAGCGTAGTGGGGCCGCGACCGATGAAGCCCTGGACGCTCGTCCGGTCTCTGGAGCGGAAGACGTTCTCGACGAAGGGGCGAAGCCCGATGACGAACGACAAACTCGTACCTGACGAGATCGGCGTCACGTTCATCGTGCTGGCCACGGCCTATCGATCGATCGTCACCTCATCGGCGGACCGCGGTCGGCGCGGCCTCCAGCACCTCGGGAGCCAAGAGCGCGCTCAATTCGTCGAGAAGGTCGGCGAGGCGCTCTCGGTCGTCGTCCGGCACTTCTGCCAATCCGCTCTCGATCAGCTCGAGGAGTCGATGGCGCCGGCGTGCAAGGATGCGGGTGCCGCGCTTGGTCGCGTCGATAAGGACACCGCGGCGGTCGTCGGGGTGAGGCGCGCGCCGGACGAGCCCCGCGGATGCGAGCGAGTCGACGGTGCGGGTGGCGGTCGGCTCCATGGCGCCCATGCGTTCGGCGAGCTCGCCGAGGCGGAGCGGTCCTTCGTCGACGATGGCGGTGAGCGCGAGCCGCTGGGTCACGGTGAGCGGCGTTGGCTCGTGTTGATCCATGCGGCTCCGCTGGCGGACGAGCGTCAAGCCGACGCTCGGCAAGATGTCAAGCTATGGAAGACGGGTGACGTCGCTCATCCCAGATCATCCACAGCCGCAATGCCGAGCTGTTGGATCGCAGCCGCGTCGGTGGAGGTGATCCAGATCCCAACGTCGCCGGCGACTACCCCGAGCGTCGCTCCACGGGTGCCGCCGCCTCCCGCCGTACCGTCGACGTTGGTAAAGATCCGCACTCCTTCGATGAGGTAGGCCTCGTCGCCGATGCCGGCCAGATCGGTCACCGGGTTGGAGCCATCGCTGCGCGCAGTCTCCGCCGTCGAGCGCACCCGCTCCGGCGTGATGATGGCGACCCTCACCGACGGCCCCCCGATCTCCGCACTCCGGTACTCGCAGACACTGTTGGCGTCGTCGGTGACCTCGCCCACCGGAACGCCGTCGGGAAACACCGCTCTGAACGCCGCCGGCGAGATGACGCCGCACGGATCACCGGGCAACGCCGAGGTGTCACCGCCGCCCGGCCCGATCAGCTCGCGGCAGGCGCTCTGAAACCACGCCTCCGCTTTGGAATCATCCTGGCCCTCACCGAGGGCCGCTTCGGCTGCAGCCGCAACGTCGGTGGCTACCTGGTCGAGCACGGCCTTGAGCTCGGCGCGCACGGCGTCGAGCTCGGGGTCGTCGGGGGTGTCGCCACCGACCCCGTTCTGCAAAATCTCGACGGCCACCGTCGTCAAGGTCTCGTACTGCTCGTCGGTGAGACCGGCAGCGCGCATCTCATCCACCACGCCCGAGAACACCGTGTTGAGCCTGTCGATCGCTGAGGTGACCACCTCGGGCGCACCATCGGCTGGATTGGCAGCGGCGTCGGCGGTCAGGGTGGACAGGGCCGGAGAGAACAGCATCAACAGATCGTTCGTCGCGCCGCTCTCCTTGCCGGCGGCGAGACCGCCGGCGATCGATGCCGTGGCGTACAGCTGGACAGTCGCGCACGTCGAGTTCGACGCCTTCAACGTCGAGACGAGCGCTGCGGCGTCGCCACCGGTCGACGTCGGCGTCGAGATGCTCGGCGCAGCGGAGGTGGTGGAAGACGTTTCATCAGCCCCACAAGCAAGAGGAATGAGAGCGACAACCAGCACAGCACAGCAAAGGAACAGTCGTCGCATACGATGAGCATACTGGAGGATGTCCCGCGCGCCGTGGAATTTCGGCGGCGGTCCCGGTGTGGTGGTCAGGCGTTGACGAGGATAGCGGCCTCCTTGGTCGGGGTGTGAGAGGCGTCGGGGTGACGGCGTCGGTCGTGGTCGCGTTCGATCGCGATGACGAGGGTGGCGAGGTCGCGGTAGCCGGTGATCTTCCGAAATTGCCGTTCGGCTTCGAGCATGCCGGCGGCGGTCCAGCGTAGCGCCATCTCGCCCGAGCTCCAGCGCTTGACGTTGCGCTGGGTGCGCCGGACGCACTCGATCATCGACTCGCACGGGTTCGTGCTCTCGAGCGTGCGCTTGAGCGAGCCGGTGACGCCGAGCCGGGTGAGCGTGAGCGTCTCCTCCATGCCTTCGCGCAGCGAGCCGGCGGCGCCAGGATGCAAGCGGTCGAGCTCGCGGGCGAGCTGGCGGAGCTGGTCGAGCGCGCGGGCGTGGTCTTCGAGCGCCCACGCCCGCCGCACCGCTGCTTGACGGCCGGCCGGTCGCGCTCGGGCAGATGGTCGGTCACGTTCCGCTCTTTGTGTCGCACACACCTTTGCACGGGCGCGCCGCCGAAGACGTTGCGGATCGCCTTGCGCAGCGCCTTGGCGCCGTCGATCACGAACAGGATCCCTTGCTCGGGGTCGAGGCCGCGCTCGACCAGATCGGAGAGCAGCGCGGTCGCGACGGTCGCGTTCTCTCTGTGCTTCCTTCCCAGAGCCCGAGGCCGACGCTCAACGCCAGCAGTCCCTCCCTGGCCGAGCCGACCAGCTGCCCAAGCGCCTCCTGCACCCGCGGCGGCAACACGAGCTCACTCGTGCCGACCTGCTCCCGCGACACGGTCTTCATGGCGGTTCCTCCTGTCTCGATCGACGATTTCGCGCTCGCCACGGTCGCTGCGCGACCGGACAAGGCGGGAGGACCGCCACCTCAACTTCTACGAGCTACGGGACATCCTCCGGCGAAGCGTTCCACCTCGTCGCGGTGCGCCCCGCAGGCCAGACGACGCCGTCTGAGGCCGGGTCGCGCTGAGCGCGCGCCCCCTTGTGATAGACAGAGCGGCTGTGCGCAGGAGGCTTGTGATCGCGGCTCTCTTGGTGGTCCTCGGGGCGACCGTTCCCGCCCATGCCGGCCCGCCTGGGACGTGGACGCGGCTCAGCGAGGGGAACGGGAGCAACATCGACCAGGTCGCCCTTGCCCGTGGTGTCGACAACGTCCTGAACGCGGTGTGGCCCTCGAAGACGGGCAGCACCAAGGGCTACCGGCATTCTCGGGTCGCCCCGGGCGGCTCCCTGGTCGCCGGGCCGGTCGCCGTTCTCGACGGCTGGTCGAAGCTGAACAACCCTGCCCTGGTCGTCGGCCCGGACGGCAGCCTGCGGCTCCTCTTCGCGGGCATCACAGCCGGGCCGTTCTTGGGACGTGCGACGTCGGCGACGGCGCCGCCGGACGGCTCCAGCTGGACGTTCACGCGGGCGCTACACACCGACAACGTCGGTGTCAGCGAGTCCGCCAGCTCGTTCGGCGCGGCGGCCAAGCTCGACGGGACGCCGGTCTTCTCGTGGGGCGCGAAGGTCAAGGTCGGCCTCGACCCGACGCCCGAGCTCGGCCTCATGGAGGGTTGCTGCGCCTACGACTCCGACGTCGCGGTGGATGCAGTCTCCGGCGAGGTCGTCGTCGGCTGGTACTCGAACGTCGCCGGCCAGTACGGCTACCTGACGAGGACGGTCGATCCCGCGCTCGGCGAGACGCGGTACGCGCCGAGCAGCGCGCGCGAGGACCGCAAGGCCGGGCTCACTCCACGCCAGCGCACCGCGCTGACTGCGCGGCTCGGCGCTCCGGGCGTCTACATCGCCTACTGCACGGGCTACCCGTCCTGCCAGACGGTCAGCGTGTGGCGGCACGGAGGCGGGTCGCCGCTCGTGGTGGCCCGGGCCAAGAGCCGGACGTCGAGCGTCGGTGGCCACGTTGCGATCGTCCCGGGGCCGGACGGTCGCCTGTGGGTGATGTGGGAGAGAAGGAGTCAGCGCGTGTACGCGACCAGGAGCAACCGCGCGGCGACTGCATCTACATCCACCTGACGCTGTTGCCCTAT
>JBDTVA010000181.1:0-4040 GCA_040007455.1 Actinomycetota bacterium
GCTCGAGTTGCAGCGGTAGATCTGGCCCGTGTAGTCCGTCGCGCCGATCGAGTTCGGCCAGAAGGGACTCGCTGCCCTGCCCAGCGGCTGTGCCGTACCCGAGATGTAGACAACCGTGGGCAGCGTCGGGCTGGCGACGAGCGCGAGATTCACGCTGCCCTGCGGGCCGAAGCCGAAAAAGCCGGTGCCCGCCGCCGTGCAGGTGAGGCCGCCGACCACCGGCGCGACCGTCGTCTCGCACGACCCCGGCAGGTCCAGGCGCGCCCACACAGCCGTGTTGAAGTCGAAGCGGGCAAGCACCGCGAGGTTGCCGCCGTTGTCTACCGCGGCGTACACGGCGTTGCCCCCGCCGCTGTGATGGACGGCGACTCGGATGTTGTCGGTGGTTCCGCCGAGCGGCGAGCCGGCCGCGCCCTGGTTCGAGTTGGCGGGAGCGCCGAAGACGCCGTCGCCGACCTGCGTCCAGCTCTCGCCGTTGTTCGTACTAACGAATACACCGCCCGTTGCGCCGCCGACTGAGACGAAGAGCCGCAACGGGTCCATCGGATCCGCCTGCAGGTCGTAGGCGTCGCCGATCGGGAGTCCGAGAACGCCGGATTCGTGGTAGAAGCTTGTGCCGTCGACGCTTCGCCAGACGCCGCCCCGGCCCGTTCCGTCGGGGTCGTTCGCGGCGACGACGATGACGAGGCCACGAGGCGCGAGGCCGGTGATGCTGAGGCCGCTCAGATCCGAGATCCCGAGCTGCTGCCACGAGCCGCCGCCGTTCGTCGTCCGAATGAGGCCCGTGAGCGGGCTCGCCTTCGACCGATAGTTGCTCGCGATGCCGATTCCCGCGACGAGGGTCGTGTTGGCGATCGTTGTGTTCAGCGCCGTAGTGTCGAGCTCGAGCGCAGTGATCGACATGCTTGGGCCGAGGTCGAGCAAAGGCGTCCACTCGACCTCGCCGAGCCCGGTCTGAGCCAGATTGAGGTCGTCCGTGCGCCAGATGCCGCCGTTGGCACTGCCGACCCAGGCGACGTCGTTGCTACCCGGGAGGAGCGCGATCACAGTCAAGGCGCCGGCGACCGGCGACTGGCCGATCGTCGTTCCTTCGGTCTGGCCGTAGTGGATGTGCGGCCCAAGCGGCTGGAACTGCGGTGCGCCGAAGGGCGCGACGGTTGCGACGAAATTCCCAGAGGCGACCGCGGGATCGACCATGCCCGTGGTGATGAAGCCCGGGGTCAGGTCAGCGAAGACGAGAGCGGCGTTGATCTGATCCTGAAGGGCGGCGACCAGGTCATCGGGAGTGTGGGCCGAAGAGGTCGCAGCCGCTGCGAGCGCGACGGCGATCGAGCCGAGCGGAACCGTATTGCGCAGCTTGGAAGCGTCGGCGCCGAGAAGAGCGACATCCTTCCCGGCGAGGGAACCGTGGAAGGTCACCGTGTACGCATTGCCGGTTCGCGCGACTCCGAAGTCGGCGGGCGTGAAGGTCGCGCCGATCGTGAGCGCACCGAGAGCGTTCTTGACGTCGTCGAAGGCTGCGTTGAACGGGAGGCTGGACGTGGTCGCACTGCCTCCTGCAGTGGTGAGCGTCAGCGTGAACGTCCCGGAGCTTGCATTCAGGATGAGGAACGTCTGCTGCTCGTCTTGTGGAGTCAGGTTCTTCGTCGCAACGTCGACCGTGAGCGGCGGCACGTCCGGACTGGTCGGGAAGCCGGTGAAGACGACGATGTAGGTGGTGCTCGTGGCGTTCAGAGTGTCTGCGACCGCGATCCTCCCTGCGAGCCCGTCGATCTTGGTCAGCGCCGTAAGGACCACGATCGCGGTAGCGCCTGCGGCGATCGGGTCGGAGACCTCGTTGTTTCCGGCCGTCGTATCGAATGTCCCACTTCGGTCGCCGTCCCACTTGATAACGAAGCTGCCCGACGCCGCATTCGAAACGGTGATGACCTGAACCTCGTTCGTCGTTGCGGTGCCGCTGAGAATCGTCGACGTCGTGACGTCGGTCACACCGTCACGTGTCGTCACGATCACGATGGACGGGCCGTTGTAGAGGGAGCCTGTGAAGTTGACGTTGCCGAGCAGCTTTCCGTTCTGGAGCGCACCGGCTAGGAGAGCGGCGTCGGCGACGATGGGCGTCACGTCCTTGCCGCCTTGTGTGCCCTGGAACTCGACCTTGAAGATCTGCGCTCCGGTGACGGAGTAGGGCGGTGTGACCGTCGCCAGCGCGCTGTCGTACTTGCCCGCGCCGATCGCGGTGTCGAGGGCGGTCCCCATGTTCGCGCGCAGCGTCGTCGTGCTGCTGTCGAAGGTGACCGTCTGCGGTCCGACCGCTCCGAACTGGAGCGTGAACGTGCCGCCGTTGGCGTTGTACACGCCGATCGTCTGAACTTCGTTCCGTGCCGTGAGGTTTGTGCCGTCCACCGAGAGCTCGTCCTGGTCGCCGTTGCCCGTGAAGAGGATCCGGTAGATCGTTCCCTCGGGGCGGATGATGCTCGTCACGCTGTCCACGAAAATCCCGGCGCCGTTCAGGATCACGGCGAGGCCCGCGCCGTCGGTGCTCGTCGCTGTGCCGGTGGCGTGGTGCGAGCCCTGCGAGAGGTCAAACGTCCCGGTGCCGCGCACCGTCAGCACCTGGATCTCGGCACGCGAGACGTTGCCGCCGCGCACGGTGGTGACGCTGATGGCCTTTCCGCCCTCCTGCGTCGTCTGGATCTCGACGCGCGGCCCGGCCTGGAAGACCGTCGGCGATACCTGGCTCGCGTCGGACGGATTGCCGAGGTCGATGCCGAACGTCGCGTGGGCGAAGATCCCGGCAAGCGGGATGACGCTCCCGGCCGTCGAGACGCCTCCGAGCGACCCCAGGCTCGTGCCGAAGTCGAGGTCGAAGCCGCCGGCGGCGACGAGCGGCTGCGCAGCGGAGATCGCGAACTTGACCGTGAACGTGACAGGGCCGCTCGAGCTCGCTTCGGAGTCATGCCGCGTCACGATGAGGCCGCTGTCGCCGGTCATCGTGCGAAGGAACCCCTGGAGGTCGGCTGCAGTCGTGTCCGGGTGGAGCTTGTCGGTGAGCTGCATGACGTGGTCGCTGTTCGGATACGCGATCCAGAACGTCCCGGCGCTCTGCGGCACGACGATCGTCTGGATCTTCTTGCCGCTATCGAGCAGGCCGAGCGTGATGTCGATGCCCGGGACGCCGAGATCGACGCTGAGCTCGGGCTCGTCGACGGTGCTGTTGAAGGCGATGCGGTAGATCCCGTTGCTCGCGCTCACCGTGACATTCGCGCCGACGCCCGCGTCGTTCAACGCCGACGCAATGTGAGAGGCGGTCGTCGTCGCATCCGAGTCGAGCAGGATGAAGCTCGTGGACTTGCCGGCGTAGTTCAGCTTGAACACGCCGCCTGTCGCGTTGACGACGAGCTCTTGCACCTCGTGGGTCGACCCGCCGCCGGTGACGACCGTCGTCACGCTTGCTTTCGGACCCGTGATCGCCGCGACCGACGTCCCGAGCCCATACCACGGATCGAGCGTGAAGTTGAACTTCAGCGTGCCGCCGACCGGGTCGTACGTTGCGGTCAGCGCGTTCGCCGGCAGACCAACCGAGACGGCGATCCTGCTCAGCATGCTCTGGATGCCGTCGAAGTTGAGGTCGTTGAGGTCGATCTTGCCGTCGTTGTTCGAGTCCGGGTGCAAGATGTCGCCGCTCTTGAAGAGCGGGTCGAGCACCTCGTGCTTGAACACGGTCGCATAGTCGATCGCCTGGCCGATCGTGATGCTCGTGAACGGGATGTGCGTCGACTGGAGCGCCGACGACTGCGCGATCGAGGCGAACAGATCTGCGACCTGGCCCAGCATCCCGAGCAGGTCGCTCGAGCCCGAGCCGTTGAATGCCGAGATGAGGTTGGTGATCCCGGGAGCCGCGCTCTGGGTGAACGACACCTGCGGCTGCGCCGCGCCGGCCGAGGTTCCGAAGATGCTCCCGGACGTCGTCGCGTGGAACGTGGCAGAGCCGAGTGCGATCGTCCCGCCGCCCGGCTGGAGAATGTCGATGCCGGCCCCGA
>JBDTVA010000182.1:0-4022 GCA_040007455.1 Actinomycetota bacterium
GAACATCGCCATCGGCCAGGCGCACATCAAGACGTCGTTCAACAACACGATCGTCGCGCTGACCGACAAGGACGGAAACGTGATCGCGTGGGAGTCCGCCGGTTCCGCCGGCTTCAAGGGCTCGCGCAAGTCGACCCCATTCGCCGCCCAGGTCACCGCCGACAACTGCGCGCGGAAGGGCATGGAGCACGGCCTGCAGAAGGTCGAGGTCTTCGTCAAGGGCCCGGGCTCCGGACGCGAGACGGCGATCCGCTCGCTCCAGGCAGCGGGTCTCGAGATCCTCGGCGTCAAGGACGTCACCCCGCAGGCACACAACGGCGTGCGGCAGAAAAAGCGGAGGCGCGTTTAAGTGGCCCCCTCCCGCACAGCTCGCACCAGCTGGGGCGCGCACGGCGGCGCCTCGCTGCGTCCTCAGTCGCGCCCGGACTCTTCAAGTCCGAACGCTCCCTGCGTCCTTTCGAGGCACCACCGTGCGCGTCCATCGGGCACGACCTGCACGGGAGGTGACCACTAATGGCCCGCGATCTCGGACCGAAGTGCCGGGTGTGCCGCCGCGAGGGCATGAAGCTCTTCCTCAAGGGCGAGCGCTGCCTGACCGAGAAGTGCGCGATCGAGCGCCGCTCGTATCCGCCGGGCGAGCACGGCCGCGGTCGCATCAAGCAGAGCGAGTACCTGCTCCAGCTGCGCGAGAAGCAGAAGGCGCGCCGCTACTACGGCCTGCTCGAGAAGCAGTTCCGCAATTACTACGAGAAGGCGTCGAAGCAGCAGGGAATCACCGGTGAGGTGCTCCTCCGCATGCTCGAGCTCCGACTCGACAACGTCGTCTACCGCCTCGGCTTCGCGGCCTCGCGCTCGCAGGCCCGGCAGCTCGTCCGCCACGGTCACTTCCAGGTGAACGGCCGGCGCGTGAACATCCCGAGCTTCCAGGTGCGCGCCGACCAGATCATCTCGACGCGCCCGGGCAGCTCCGCGGAGCAGGTGATCCGCGACGCCACCGACCTGACGGCGTCCGTCGCGCCCTGGCTCCAGGCAGACCACGACAACCTGACCGGCAAGGTGCTCCGTGTCCCGGAGCGAACCGAGATCGACACGCCGGTCTCAGAACAGCTCATCGTCGAGCTTTACTCCAAGTAGTCACGAAGGAAGGGAACCCGCTTTGGCAGTCCGCTCCAGCCTGATGGAATTTCAGATTCCGAAGATCGTCCACGAGGAGATCAACGAGAACCGTGGCGTCTTCGAGATCGAGCCGCTCGACCGCGGCTTCGGTTACACGTTCGGCAACTCGCTGCGCCGCGTCCTGCTCTCGTCGCTCGAGGGCGCTGCGGTCACCTCGGTGAAGCTCGAGGGCGTGCAGCACGAGTTCTCGACGCTCCCCGGCGTCCGCGAGGACGTCACCGACATCATCCTCAACCTCAAGAACCTCGTCGCGATCCTGCACGGCGACTCGCCCGAGATCGAGGTGCGCCTCTCGAAGAAGGGTCCCGGCGTCGTCAAGGCGAGCGACCTCGAAGCCCCCGCGGAACTGGAGATCCTGAACCCGGATCTCGAGATCGCGAACCTGGCCGATCGTGGCCGCCTCGAGATCACGTTGACGATCGGCCGCGGCCGTGGCTACGTCCCGTCGGAGAACAACCGCGGGCCGGAGCACACGATCGGCGTCATCCCGATCGACTCGATCTTCTCCCCGGTGCGCCGCGTCTCGTACGACGTCGAAGCGGCGCGCGTCGGGCAGCGGACGGACTACGACAAGCTCCGCCTCGACGTGACCACCGACGGGTCGGTCAACCCGAAGGACGCGATCGCGGAAGCCGCCGAGATTCTCATCCGGCAGCTCGCCATCTTCACCGACCTCGAGAAGATCGAGGGCTTCGGCGAGGCTGCAGTCGCCGAGGGTGCCGCCGAGCCGTCGCTCGCGCACGGGATGGAGAACTTCCCGATCGAGGAGCTCGAGCTCGGCGTGCGCTCGTACAACTGCCTCAAGCGCGTCGGGATCGAGACGATCGGCGACCTCGTCTCCAAGACGGAGGGTGAGCTCGCAGCGATCCCGAACTTCGGTCGGAAGTCGATCGAAGAGGTCAAGGAGACGCTCGCGACGCACGGTCTCAACCTCCGCGGCGAGGACGGCGTCTAGAACGATGCGCCACCAGCGCGCCGGCAAGAAGCTCGGCCGCGACGCCGCCCAGCGTCGCGCGCTCTACTCGAACCTCGCCGGCGCGCTGATCGAGCACGGCCGGATCAAGACGACCGAGGCCAAGGCGAAGGCGGTCAAGCCGATCGCCGAGCAGATGATCACGCTGGGGCGGCGCGGCGATCTCCACGCCCGCCGCCAGGCGCTCTCCTTCCTGCGCTCGCAGGACGTCGTGCACAAGCTGTTCGCCGACGTCGGCCCGCGGTTCGCCGACCGGCCAGGAGGCTACTCGCGGATCGTGAAGCTCGGCCCGCGCGCGGGGGACGCCGCCGTGATGGTCTACCTCGAGCTCGTGGACTTCGTGCCGGAGGCGTCGGTCGCACCCGTCGCCACTTCCCGCACGCCTGCCGCAGCAGCCGCAGAATAAGTTCAGTGGCCCCCGCCTGCCCATCGCGCACCCACTGGGGCGCGCAGGGCGGCCGCTCGCCGCGTCCTCAGTCGCGCCCATACGTTTTACGTACGAACGCTCCCTGCGTCCTTGCGACCGACCACCCTGCGCGGCCATTGGGCACACGCCGGACACGCGGTGACCACTAGCACGTGGCGCTCGTCGTCGCGCTTCTGCTCGCCTTCTTCGTCCTCGACGCACCGTGGAGCGTGCTCGTCGTCGTCGGCGCGCTCGTCCTCGAGGTCGGCGAGATCCTCTTCTGGTTCTGGTACTCGCGCCGCCGCAACGTGCAGGTCGGTGCGGAGACGTTGATCGGTCGTCCGGGAGTCGTGATCACCCAGTGCCGGCCGCTCGGCCAGGTGCGCGTCGGGGGCGAGATCTGGGCGGCTCGCTGCGAAACCGGGGTCGACGTCGGAGCGCCCGTGCGCGTCGAGGGGCGCGACGAGCTGACGCTTTTGGTGCAGGTGGACTAGAGGCTCATGCGGATTCGCTGCGCCAGCGGCCGCGAAGCGGCCGCCTTTAGGGGTCTTCGCGCGTCGCGGATCTGCGTGAGCGGATTCGTGACTTGCGCAGCCAGCTAGGCCGCGATCTCACGCTTCCGCCACGGGACGACGACCTCGCGGACGAAGAGATCGACGATCGCGGCGAGCGGCACCGCGACGAAGGCTCCCGCGAAGCCGCCGAGCGTCGCACCGACCAGCACGGACACGAAGACCAGCAGCGGGTGGATGTCGAGCTGGTCGCCCTCGACGTACGGCGAGATGAAGTAGCCCTTCCCGTTCTCGATCACGACCGACGCGGCGAACACGAGCCCGAAGGTGCCCAGCCCTTCGAGCGCCGCGATGCCGAGTAGCGGGATGCGGGCGAGCCACGGGCCGGCTCGCGGGATCGCCTCGCCGAGCGCGACGATGATCGCGAGCACCAGCGCGAACGGGACGCCGATCACGAGCAACGTCACGTACGTGAGCGCGCCGACGATCGCCATCACGATCAGCTTGGCGCGAAGGTAGGCGCCCACCCGCGTCCACATCTTCTCGAGCAGGCCGCCGACGAACTTCCGGTCGTCCGGGTGCACGAGCGTCAGCGTGAAGCCGAGGATGCGCTCCCGGTTCGTGACGAGCAGCAACGAGATCACGAAGACGCTCAGCGCGTCCAGGAACAGCGCGAAGAGCGCGCCGGGCAGGTTGATCGCGAGGTCCCCGGCGCGGTCGAGGATCGCGTTCCCGAGCCGCTCGACCTGGACGTCGAAGGGTGGAAGGCTGCCGTAGTTCGAGCGGATCTCCTCGTATGCCTCCTTGAGCCGGTCGTAGCGCTCCGCGTACTCGGGCGCTCGATCGCCGATGCCGGCCACCTGGTCGAAGAGCGGCGGCGTGACGAACCAGAGCAGCCCCACGACGAGTGCGAGGGAGACGACGTAGATGAGGATCACGGAGATCGCGCGTGGCA
>JBDTVA010000183.1:0-4021 GCA_040007455.1 Actinomycetota bacterium
GTACGACACGCGCCTGCTGACCGTGGCGGCGCTGAACGGCGCCTTCCAGGGCCGCGCCGACGTGCCGGTGAACTACGTCAACGCGCCGATGATCGCGGCGGCGCGCGGGATCGAGGTCAACGAGGAGCGCCGGCGCAGCTCGCGCGACTACACGAACCTGATCCGCGTGCGAGTGCGCGAGAACGGCGACGAGGTGACGGTCGCGGGCACCACGATCGGGCGCGACAACCGCTTCTGGCTGGTCAACGCGCTCGGGTTCGAGCTCGACATCGAGCTCTCGCCGCTGATGGTCTTCTTCCGCTACGACGACGTACCGGGTGTGATCGGACGAGTGGGCACGCTCTTCGGGCAGCAGAACGTCAACATCGCGAACATGGCCGTCTCGCGAAGCCGAAGGGGCGGGAAGGCGCTGATGGCGCTTTCCCTCGACACGACTCCGCCCCCGGAGCTCGTCGAGGCCGTTCGCTCGGAGGGCTTCGACGATGCACGGATCATCGACCTCGGCTGAAGATCGCGGCGACCGTTGGGTCGTCGCGCAGTTCGTCCTGATGGCCCTCGTGCTCGGAGCGGGCTGGCTGCCACCGGGTTGGCCGAGCTCGGCCGACTGGATTCTCCCGGCCGTCGGCGCGGTCGCCTCGCTCCTGGGCGCGCTGGTCGCCGTCTGGGCGTGGCGCACGCTCGACCGTGCGGCGACGCCGTACCCGCGGCCTCGCGAGGGCGGGCGGTTGATCGACACCGGCCCGTACGCGTACGTGCGGCACCCGATCTACAGCGCGGGCCTGCTCTTCTTCCTCGGCTACGCGCTCGCGACGAGCCCTGCCGCGCTCGTCCCACTCGCAGCGCTCGCGGTGCTCTGGCGAAACAAGGCGGCGCTGGAGGAGGAACTCCTCGCGCGGCGCTACCCCGACTACGGCGACTACCGCCTGCGCGTGCCCGGTGCGTTCTTCCCTAGGCCGGCTTCGGCTTCCGCGGATTGAGGCTGCGCACCGTCGCGACGACAGTGCGCTCGAACTTCTCGACGATCTGGAAGCGCCGGCGCCGCTCGACGACCTTCTCGATCGCCTCGTCCTCGTGCCCCGGCGCGAGCAGGAAGCGGGTGGGCTTCGCCCGCACGCGCTCGTAGTCTTCCAGGGGTGTCTCGATCCGGTGCGTGCACGACTGGTCGTCGCACTCGCACACGAACTCCGCGTCGTCGGCGTCGAAGCGCTGGGCGCTCTCGGCGATCCGCTCGTTGACGTTGCGGAAGATCGACTCGGTCGTGGCGCGGCGTACGAGTTCGGCGTTCATGAAGAGACAACGCGGAACGAGCCGATACGGTTTCGCCCGTGCTCCCCGAGCCCGTCCAGCGCGTGGCCGACTTCCTCCGCGCAGCGGGCGCCGAGGCCCGGCTCGAGGAGTTCCCCGACGAGATCCCGACCGTCCGGGATGTGGCGAAGGCTCTCGGGGTCGACCCGGGCCAGATCGTCAAGACCCTCGTCTTCGTCTGCGACGGCCGCCCGGTCGTCGCCCTCGTCCCGGGCGACCGGCGCGCGGATGGAGCCAAGGTCGCCCGGGCCGTCGGGGCGGCCTCGGCCAGGGTGGCGACCCGCGACGAGGTTCTGGCCGCAACCGGCTTTCCTCCAGGGGCCGTGGCCCCGTTTCCGCTCCCCGCCGTCGAGACGATCCTCCTGGAGCAAACCCTGCTGACGCGGGACTACGTCTGGGTCGGGGCCGGCTCCGAGCGCCACCTGGCCAGGCTCCCCGCGCCCGAGCTCCTACGCCTTTCCAGGGCCCGACAGATGGACGCTGTCGAGGACCACACATACCATTCGGGTTGACCGTCGATCCGAGAAGGAGGCGCTGCGGTGGAGGAAACCGAGAAGATCTGGATGAACGGCGAGCTCGTCGACTGGGCCGATGCAAAGGTCCACGTCGGCACTCACGGACTCCACTACGGCTCGGGCGTGTTCGAGGGCATCCGCTGTTACGAGACCTCGAAGGGCCCGGCAGTCTTCCGGCTTCGCGACCACCTGCAGCGTCTGCACGATTCAGCGCGCCTGCTCTACATGGAGCTCCCGTACTCGATCGACGAGCTGCGCGAGGCGTGCCACGAGCTGATCGGCGTCAACGGCCTGCCCGAGTGCTACCTGCGGCCGATCGCGTTCTACGGCTATGGCCAGCTCGGCGTCGCCGCGCGTGACAATCCCGTCGAGACGGTGATCATGAGCTGGCCCTGGGGCTCCTATCTCGGCGACGACGGGATGGCGAACGGGATCCGCGCGAAGATCTCGAGCTGGCAGCGGATCGGGCCGAACGTGATCCCACACGTCGCGAAGGCGACGGGCGTCTACCTCAACTCGATGCTCGCTGTCACGGAGGCGATTCGCGCCGGCTACGACGAAGCGATCCTGCTCACCGCAGAGGGGACGATCGCCGACGGCTCGGGCGAGAACATCTTCATGGTCAAGAACGGCGTCATCGCCACGCCCGCGCTCTCGACGTCGATCCTCCCGGGGATCACGCGGAACACGATCATCCAGATCGCGCAGGACCTCGGGTACACGGTCGAGGAGACCGACCTGATCCGCTCCGACCTCTACCTCGCCGACGAGGTGTTCATGTGCGGCACCGCCGCCGAGGTGACGCCGCTCCGCTCGGTCGACGACTACGAGCTCGGGGTCGGTCCGGTGACGCTCGAGCTCCAGAAGGCGTACCTGGAGACGGTGCGCGGCCAGAGCGAGCGCTGGGCGCAGTGGCTCGACCACACGGCCACGCGCACGCCGGCGGCTTGAGCAGGGCCGCAACGCGGATCCCGCTCTCGCGCCCGTACCTGGGCGAGCGGGAGGAGGAGCTCGTGCTCGACGTCCTGCGCTCGGGACGGCTCTCGCTCGGGCCGACGATCGAGCGCTTCGAGGAGCTGATCGCCGAGCGCACCGGCGCGCCGTACGCGGTCGCGCTCTCGAGCGGCACCGCGGGCCTGCACCTCCTCGCACGCGCGGCCGGCCTCGGGCAGGGGGACGAGGCGATCACCTCACCCTTCTCGTTCGTCGCGTCGGCGAACTGCTTCGTGGTCGAAGGCGCGACGCCCGTCTTCGCGGACGTCGACCCGGGGACGCTCAATCTCGACCCCGCGGCGGTCGAGGCCGCGATCACCGACCGGACGAAGGCGATCGTCGCCGTCGACATCTTCGGCTATCCCTGCGAGCTCGACGAGCTGCGCGCCCTCGCCGAGCGGCACGGCCTCGCGCTGATCGACGACTCCTGCGAGGCCCTCGGCGCTGAGTACAAGGGCGCGCCGCTCGGCTCGCACGGCCCGAGCTCGGTCTTCGCGTTCTACCCGAACAAACAGGTCGCGACGGGCGAGGGCGGCGCCGTGACCACGCACTCGGAGGACGAGTGGCGCCTGCTCCGCAGCCTGCGGAACCAGGGGCGCTCGTACGAAAGCGGCCGCTGGTTCCATCACCCGTACCTCGGCTTCAACTACCGCTGGACCGACCTGCAGGCGGCCGTCGGCGTCGCTCAGCTCGAGAAGCTCGACGAGATCCTTGCGCTCCGCAGCGCAGTGGCCGAGCGCTACGACGATCTGCTCGCGAGCGTGGACGGGGTCGAAACGCCACTGCCCGACGATGCCGACCACACCCGCTCGTGGTTCGTCTACGTCGTCCTGCTCGACGAAGGGATCGACCGGACGCGGGTCGCGGCAGAGCTCGCCGAGCAGGGGATCGAGTGCGGCGAGTACCTCCCGTGCATCCACCTGCAGCCCTACATGCGCGAGGCGTACGGATTCGGAGAGGGCCTCTGCCCGGTGGCCGAGGACGCGAGCCGGCGGACGCTTGCCCTGCCGTTCTTCCCGCAGCTCGAGCGGGAGGATCAGGAGCGCGTCGCTTCCGCTCTTTCGGGAGCGCTCGCGGGGCAATAATCAGGGGATGTCCACCGGCCCGACCCGGATGGTGTTTCTCGGCTTCGGGAAGTTCGCCCGCGCTGACAAGATCTACGCGCTCGAACCGCTCGCCGGCAAGGACCGCGGGCACGGCGCCCGCAC
>JBDTVA010000184.1:0-4020 GCA_040007455.1 Actinomycetota bacterium
TCTTCGGTCACGCTAGCGACAGGGCAGGGTTCGCGCCGCTGAGGGTGAGGCTCACGGGGGCAGTGTAGGCGGCCTTCCCGGCGGCCCCGGTCCGGCCATGTGCGCTAAAAGCTCAGTCGTGGCGACGCTGTTCGAGCGACTGGAGGAGCTCTACGTGCTCGGAGGGGGCCGTGGAGCGAACCGCTTGGCCGGGAGCGCCGCCGAGAGCGAGGCCTGCGCGCTCGCCGAGCAGTGGATGGTGGAGGCGGGGCTGGTCGTGACGCGAGACGCCTTCGGGAACGTGATCGGCCGGCTGCGTGGGTCGCAGCGTGAGCTGCCCGAGGTCTGGGCGGGCTCTCATGTCGACAGCGTCCCGGACGGAGGCAAGTACGATGGTGCGCTCGGCGTCGTCGCGGCGATCGAAGCAGTTGCCGCGGTCGGTGCGAGCGCCCGCACGCTCGGCGTCGTCGCGTTTCGCGACGAGGAGCGCGGCTGCTACGGAAGCTTCGCGCTCGCGAAGACGGGACCGCTGCCCGGACGCTACGTCGAGCTCCACGTCGAGCAAGGGCCGGTGCTCGAACGCGCAGGCGCCGCGCTCGGCGTCGTGACCGGCATCGTCGGTTCGACGAGGCGAGAAGTGGTCTTCGAGGGCACGGCCGGGCACGCCGGCACGTCGCCGATGGACGCGCGTTACGACGCCCTCGTGCAGGCTTCGGAATACGTGCTCCGCGTGCGCGACGCGGCGAAGGCGATCGACGGTGCGGTCGCGACGGTCGGCGCGCTCGAGGTCGAGCCGGGTGCCGTGAACGTGATCCCCGGGCGCGTCCGGTTGACGGTCGACGCGCGCGCGCCCGACGAGGAGCGACTCGCGCGACTCCTGGACGCCCTCGACCTCGACCCGGGCGTCGACCTGGCACCCGTCGAGCTCGACGCGTCGATCAGGTCGGTGCTGCGCGAGGAGGTCGAGCGGGTCGCACCTCCCGCGGTCGAGCTCCCCTCGGGCGCGGGACACGACGCGGGCGTGCTCGCCGCCGCAGGCGTGGAGACGGGGATGCTCTTCGTCCGCAGCTTGAACGGCGGGGTGAGCCACTCGCCGGAGGAGCTGTCGAGCGAGGACGACATCGCGAAGGCGGTCGAGGTTCTGACGGTGACGCTGCGGCGCCTGGCCGCGAGCTAGGACTCGCGGAAGACGATTTCCTGCGCGCCCTGCCAGAGCGTGCGGCGACCGAGCTCGCGCAGGTGCTCGAGTCCCGCGACCACCGAGGCGAAGTGGTTGCCCGCCAGCGGCCCGGCCTTGCTCGCGAACGCGCAGGCGCCGTACGGGAACAGCAGCTCGGTCTCGCTCAGCCCGCCGGGGTACAAGAGCAGCTCCCCCGGTGCCGGATAAGAGGTCGCGTTCTCCGGGCCGATGCCGAGCCCGAGCTCGCCGAAGGGGATCCAGTTCGACTCGCCGCTCCAGCGGCAGTGGATGATCTTCGACTCGAGCGGAAGCAGGCGTCGGAACGCGGCGACCGTCTCGGGCGCGACGTCCTCTTCGAACCGCGCGACGAAGCGGAACTCCCCTGCGGTGATCTCGATCACGGCGCGACCTTAGCGCCCTGCCGGATCCAGCGGCCGAGGAGCTCGCGCTCGGCGTCGGTCATCCCGGTCGCGTTCCCGAGCGGCATCGCGCGCGTGCGCACCGCCTGCTCCTCGATCGCAGCGGCGCGGGCCTGGATCTGCTCCGGCGTGTCGAACGCGATCCCCGCCGGCGGGGACGAGAACGACGGGTTCGTCGGCGTCATCGAGTGACAGACGGCGCAGCGCTGCTCGACGATCGCGGCGACCTGCGCGAACGGCACCGCCACGGCGCCTGCGGGCTCGGCGTCGTCGGGACGGATCGCGATCGCGATCGCGAGCACCGCGAGCGCTGCGCTTGCCGGGATCGCCCAGACCGTCCTGCCGCGGTGGCGGAGGTTGAAATAGAGCCGGATCCACGCGCCGACGAGCATCAGCGCGACGAGGACGAGCCAGCCGTACGAGCGGGCAAACGCGAAAGGAAAGTGCGGGCCGAGCATCGCCAGCACGACGGGCAGCGTCAGGTAGTTGTTGTGCACCGAGCGCTGCTTGCCCTTGATCCCGTGCACGGGATCGGGCTCGCGGCCGGCGCGCTTCGCGTGCACGAGCTCCCAGTGGCCCGGGATGATCACGAAGAGGACGTTGCCGACCATCATCGTCCCGAGCATCGCGCCGATCTGGATCGGCATGGCCCGTGCGCTGAAGAGCTCGCTCACCGTGTAGGCGGACGCGGCGACGAACGCGACGAGCGCGGCGGCGAGCAGCAGTTCGCGGTTGCCGAGCAAGCGGCAGAGCCCGTCGTAGACGACCCACGCGAGCGCGAGCAACGCGATGCTGATCGCGATCGCGGTTCCCGTGCCGAGGTCCCGCACCGACGCGTCGACGAGGTAGCTGTCCGCGTCGAGGTAGTAGAGAACGACGAGCAGCGCGAAGCCGCTCAGCCACGTCGTGTACGCCTCCCACTTGTACCAGTGCAGCGGCTCGGGAATCGTCTCCGGCGCGAGGCGGAACTTGTGGATGCGGTAGAAGCCGCCGCCGTGGATCTCCCACGTCTCGCCGCCGACGCCATCGTCGCCGTCCTGCGGCTTGCCTGGGGGGAGCAGGTGGCTGTCCAGCGCGACGAAGTAGAAGGACGTCCCGATCCAGACGATCGCGGCGACGACGTGCAGCCAGCGGATCAGCAGGTCGAGCCAGTCGACGAGGTACGCGTCGACGAAGATCACGGACGTTCCCAGCGATCGCGCGCGATCGCGACGAGCTCGCGTACTGCGGTCTCCAGCTCCTGCTCGCGTGTTCGTTCCAGTCGCGCGCGGAGCGTGTCGGCGATCTCGCTCTTCGGCCGCCGGTTGACGAACGCGACGAAACGGAACCCGAACTTCTCCTCGTAGACCTGGTTCAGGTACGCGAGCTCGGTCTCGACGGCGGCGTCCGCGTCGGGGCCTTGCTCCCGTGCCGAACGCTCGGAGAGGTTCTTCGCGCCGATCTGCGGGTGCGCCTCGAGCGCCTCGACGAGCTCGTCCTCGGGAACCTCGCCGACGAGGTCGAACGCGGCGTCGAGCGGGTCGGGAAGCTCGGCGAGCCGCTCGACGAAGCGCGAGCGGCCCTCGAACAGCTCGGCCAACTCGTCGGCGCTCAGTTTCCCCGGTAGCTCGCGCACGCGTAGGACGAGACGAGGAGCGGGACGTGCGTGTGCCCGTCGCCGAGCTCCACCTCGAGCTCGACCCGCCGGAAGAAGGGCGACGGGGGGTGGAAGACGATCCGGTAGATGCCCGGCTCGAGTCCCGGCGCGAGATCGGCGATCCGGCCGTCGGCGTCGGTGGCCGCGTCGGCGAGTCGCTCGTCGCCGCGGTACAGCTCGACGCGGACACCTTCCGCGGGACGCCCGCGCTCGGTGTCGAGGACGTGGGTGGAGAGGCTCATGCCGCGAATCTTGTCGCTTCGCGGCGATGTTCGCGCGCGATCTCGTCTTCGTCGGCCTTGACGAGGTGCCCGTCGCGCACGACCTCTTCGCCGCCGACCACCAGGCGGTCGACCCGGTGCGGGGCCGAGAGGACGAGACCGGCGACGAGATCCTCCGCGCCGCCGAGCTCGAGCCCGTCGACCCGCCAGACCGCGAAGTCCGCGCACTTGCCCGGCTCGAGCGAGCCGATGTCTTCGCGGCCCAGGATGGCCGCGCCGCCGCGGGCGCCGAGCGCGAGCGCGTCCCGGACGGTCAGCGCAGCAGGCCCGCCGCGGCCGCGCGCGACGAGGAGCGCCTGCTTGACCTCGAAGAAGAGGTCGCTCCGCTCGTTCGAAGCGGAGCCGTCGACGCCCAGCCCGACGCGCACGTCGGCATCCAGGAGGTCGCGCACGGGGGCCACACCCGCGCCGAGGCGCAGGTTCGACGTCGGGCAGTGCGCGACGCCCGTGCCGGTCTCGCCGAAGCGGCGGATCTCGTCGTCGCGAAGGTGCACGCAGTGCGCGCACCAGACGTCGCCCGCGAGC
>JBDTVA010000185.1:0-3975 GCA_040007455.1 Actinomycetota bacterium
CCGAGGCCGGCGGCACCGTGGTCGGTCCCGTCGGAGCCGTTCTCGCGCGCACGGCGCCCAAACTCCGACCAGACGTGAACGAGCACACGGTCGGCGAGGCCGCGCGCCTCGAGGTCGCGCTGGAACGCCACGAGCGAGTCGGCGGTCAGCTTGAGCGCCGTGTTCAGCTCGTCTGCCTGGTCGGCGTGGGTGTCGTACATCCCCGGAGCCTTCAACGCGGCGCAGTGAATCGGCAGCCCCGCCGACAGCATCGCGGCGAGGCCCGCGAGGCGCCGCGGGAAGTCGTTCGTCGATTGCGGGTACGAGGGCGGGACCTGACCGACGCCCGCGCCGAGCCCTTGCAGCTCCCGCCTGAGCCGATGCGACTGTGCCGCGGCAGAGGCGACTTCGCGGATCGCGCGGTCTCGACTCGCCAGGTGCGCGGAGCCGAGCTCTCCGACTGCATCCAGGATCCGAACCTCGAGCGCGCTCGCGTCGCGACGCGCGGCAAACGTGTAGCGATCGGGCCCGTCGATGGACGCAACCGGCACCTTCCCGGTCGCGAGCGCGGGCTGGAGCCGGTTGTCGAGCGAGAGGCCTTGGAGCGGGTTGTCGGCCGAGCCCACCCGGTCGAGGTAGCGCCCGAGCCAACCCGTCGCGAGCCCGGCGTCCGTCGCGCCCACCTCCCAGTAGTGCCGTGAGGTGAAGTGCGACTTGTCCGGGCTCGTGTATCCGATCGCCGGGATCACGCTGACCTTGCCCTCGCTGTGCAGCTGCGCGAGCGAGGTCAGGGACGGATGCCAGTGCAGCCGGCCGTCCTCGCCGAACGTCGATCCCGAGGACTGCGGGAGCGCGAGCGTCGGGCGGTACTGGTAGTAGAGCGGGTCCGCTGCCGGGAACAGCATCGACAGCGAGTCCGCTCCGCCGTCGAGGAAGACCGACACGAGCACGCGGTTGCTCGTCGCTGCGTGAGCGAGCCCGTCGATGTCGAGCACGCTCAGCCGATCCAGGCCGTACACCGTCAGTGCGGCGCCGAGCCCCTTGGAGAGGAAGCTGCGACGCGTCAGTCCCGTTCCCGCCGGCGCAGGCATTCCGGGCTCGATCGCCGGGAGGCCGTCTCCGGCGATCGCGTGCGCGCGGCCGAAGTCGTCGCAGGCGCAGGCTCTGCTGGTCACGAGGTCTGTACCTCGGGCGAGAGGGCGAGCAGCTGCCGGACAGCCTGCTCCGCGACTTCCGGCGTGCTCGATTTCAACGTGTCCTGTGCAAGGCGGGTCGCGACCGCGCGCGTCGGCTTCGTCAGCGTGCGGATCCCGAGGCCCGAGGCTGCTCGGTCGACGAGTGCGGGAGCAGTGCGCGCGGCGCCCCGTGACGTGGACACTCGCAGTGCGGTCCCTGCGACGAACCAGCGGCCGCGGAAGGTCGACGTGTCGAGCCAGCGGGTGTCGTCCCAGCCTGCGACGTTCGGCGGGCGAAAGAGCCGTTGACCCGCCTCCGCGCTGAGGTTTGCCCAGTTCGCGTCCTGCACGCCGCGACCGAGGGCGCGCAGAAGTCCGGCCGCATAGACGACCGGCGGCTTGACCATGCGCGGGCCCGTATAGAACGCCGGATGCTGGAGGATCGCCTCGACGACGGGCCTCACCTGGTATCCGTCGCGGTACAGCGCCTCGAGCGCACGCTGTGTCGCCGCAGGCGGGGCAGTCGGGACGAAGTAGCTCCACAGCTTCGAGACGAAGAAGGAGGCGTGGTTCGGGTGCTCACGGCAGAGCCGGCACGCGTCCTGCCAGTCGAAGTCGCCGCTCTCGCCGAACACGGTCTTCACGCCGGCGTCGTGGAGGCGGGGGACGTAGCTGAAGTCGTACGTCCCCTCCGCGGGCCGGCGGACGCCCCGCCAGCCGGTGAGCGCGCGGGCCTGCTCGCGGATGTCCTGCTCCGTGTAGCCGCGGTTTGCGCCCAGGGTGAACAGCTCCATCAGCTCGCGGGCGTAGTTCTCGTTCGGCGACCGCACAGTGTTCTTGTCGCCGTTCAGCCACCGGAGCATCGCCGGGTCCTTCGTCACGTCCTCGAGGAGCTGGGCGAAGGAGCCGAGCGCGTGGCGCCGGAAGAGCTCGTTCTGATCGATCATCCCCTTCTGCGGGATTCCGCCGACGCGCTGCGTCGCGAACCAGTCGTGCCACACGAGCGCCATTCGCTCGACGAGGGGACGAGAGGTGCGAACCATGCGATCCAGCCACCACATGTGGTCGTGGCCGGCGACGTCGAAGGGTGCGATCGGACGGCCCTGCGCATCGCGCGGCTCGGGTCCGACGAGCCGCTCGAGGCCCGGATGGGTCAGCGAGCGAACCGCGCCGCGGAGGCCTTTCTTCGCGAGTCGCGCGACGTCGCCCTGGCGCGGCCCGAAGCCGGCTCGCCACAGCAGGCGCTCGGCCTGGGGGGCGCCGAAGGAACCGCGATAGACAGGAATCGGCGCCACCATCCGCTTTGTAGCGCGGTTACGGGCCGTCTGGGGTCAACGATTCGTAAGGAATATGAGACGGGCCCCCCGTGAGGGGAGCCCGTCTCATATTCGATGGGGTGCGGCGGGAGCTACGACTTCTTGCGGCGAGTCGCGGTCTTCCGCTTCCGCGTGCCCGTGCTCTTGCGGCGGGCCGTCGTGCTCTTCTTGCGCGTGCCCGTGGTCTTGCGGCGCGTCGCGGTCTTGCGCTTGCGGGTGCCCGTGGTCTTGCGCTTGCGGGCGGTCGTGCTCTTCTTGCGCGTGCCGGCCGCCTTGCGCTTCCGGGTGCCCGTGGTCTTCCGCTTGCGGGCCGCCGTGCTCTTCTTGCGCGTCCCGGTGGCCTTCCGGCGGGCGGTCGTGCTCTTCTTCCGCGTACCGGCGGCCTTGCGCTTGCGCGTTCCGGCCTTGCGTGTCGCCGTCTTGCGCTTGCGCGCGGTTCCGGCCTTCTTGCGTGTTCCGGTCGCCTTACGGCGAGTCGAGCTCGCCTTCTTTCTTGTTGCGCGTGTTCTGGTGCCGATCTCTTCTTCCTCGACACTCATCTCTTCTTCGAACATTCAATCTCCTCCTAGTCGGATATCCGTTCGACCAGCTGGGGCCAAGATTCCCACCAGACGGCCGTGTTCCTTCCCTTCCACGACAACACGGGTGACGACGATGTCACGGTCGATCACCATGCGCGGAGTGCCGGTCATTGCGTCACGGATGCTTTTCCCCATCGTTGTTCACCTCGCTCGTTGTTTGTTGCAACGTGCGTTTGCCCGCGTCCGTGTTGTCGCAAACAGGACAATGACAGAGGGTTCGGACAGACAATGCACGAATGTTCGCGTCCGTGCACGCACAGTCACTCGTTCGGGGTAACACGACCGTGCATACGCGCGCGTATTTCATGCACGGTGTAACGCGTTCGACGTCGCGCGTGCTCGTGCGCGAACATCCGCGGTCTGCTCTTCGCATCGCTCCCGATCGCGTTGCGCGACGCGCTCGTCGTCGCGCACGAGAAACGATGAAGATCGGTTCGTCGTCGAGCGCGCCGACGTCGTCGACACGCTCGTTCGAACCTGTGTTCGGTCTGCGGCTGGCGCGTCTCGGCGCTAGTCGGCGCCGGGGTCGTCCTGCGCGTCGGTCTCGCCGCTCGTGGGATCGGGTGCCGGCGAGTCGTCAATCTCCTCGTTGCGGTCGTCTTCGCGAGGCGTTGGCTGCGCTACGTTCTCTGTCATGAAGGTCGTCCTACCCGACAAGACCGAACTCGAACTCCCCGAAGGCGCGACCGGGCTCGACGCCGCGCGCGCGATCGGGCCGAAGCTCGCCGAGCAGGCGGTGCTCCTGCGCTCCAACGGGAGCGTGCAGGACCTGCGCCAGCCGCTCGAGGACGGGCAGGCGATTCAGATCGTCACGACGCGCGACAAGCACGACCCCGACGCGCTTTACGTGCTGCGGCACTCCGCCGCACATCTGCTCGCCGAGGCGGTCCGGCGCCTCTACCCCGGCGTGAAGATCGCGATCGG
>JBDTVA010000186.1:0-3970 GCA_040007455.1 Actinomycetota bacterium
GCCTCGGCGAGATAGGCGCTCCCGTAACCCACGCCGCAGCCCGCGTCGAGGACGTCACGGCCCGCGCAGTGGGGCCGCGCGAACTCGTAGCGCTTGAGGTGCAGCGCGACGATCCCAGGCTCGGCCTCGTCCGGCACGATGCGCTCCGGATGGCTCAACGATCGCTCACAACTCGAAAGTATCCTTCGACCGCCTTGCTGGAGCTCCTCAAGCGCATGACGCTCGGGCGGGCGGTCCAGCTCGCGCTCGCGGCCACCATCGTGACGATGCTGCTGGCCGGCGGGTCGATCCTGCAGGGGATCGAGCCCGCGCGCACGCTCCGGTGGGCCGCCCTGCTCGCGCTCGCGGCCCTCGCGGTCGCGTATGCCGCACGGTCGCGGGAGAGAGCCTGGTCGCTCACGCCGGCCCTCGTGGCCGGTGCGCTCGTCGCCGTCGCAGCCGTCTCGACGCTCTGGTCGGCCAACCCGCGGCTGACGCTCGGCAGGACAGCCGCGCTCGCGCTCGTCCTCGTTGTCGCCGCAGCGCTGGCGCGCGCGGAGTCGCCGGAGCTCGTGCTCGAGGGTGTCCTGCTCGGCGCCGTGGCGGTCGCAGTCGGAGGGCTGCTCCTCCTCGTCTTCGACCACGACCGCGCGGTCCAGACGGCGACGACGGTTTCGCCCGCGCGCTACCAAGGGCTGGGAGGCGGGCCGAACATGGCGGCGATGGTGTTCGCGATCGCCGCGCCGCTCGCGCTCCACTTCATCTTCGAGTCGCGAACACGGACGATGCGTCTCGCCTGGGGCGCAGCGCTCGCGCTCCTGCTCGGCTCGATCGCGTTCTCCGGATCGCGCGGCGCGCTTGCGGCCGCATTCGCGGGCTTGGCCGTCTACGCGCTGCTCGGCGGCCGGCCGGTCGTGCTCGGGACCGCAGCGCTCCTCGCAGGCGCGACGCTCGCAGTCTCGGTGCTCCCCTCGCCCGCGAGCTCGAACCCCCCGCAGCCGACGGGCCAGGACCCCGCACCGGCGCAAGTCACGCCGGCGCCCGGCTACTTCGACGCGAACCTGCAGGGGCCTCGGCTCCAGGACGACATCGGCCACCCCGGCATCGGTGTCGCCGAGACCACCCGCCGCGAACGAACGCTCTCCGGCTCGAGCGGACGGACCGAAGCGTGGCGCGGCGCGCTCGGGCTCGTCGCGGACCGGCCGGTCGTCGGCTACGGCTTCGGCACCGAGGACCGGACGTTCGTCGACCGCTACGTCTTCTTCAACTCGAACGTTCCCGAGAACTCGTACGTCGGGATCCTGCTGCAGCTCGGGATCGTCGGGTTGGTGGTCCTGCTTGCGCTCGCCGTTGCCCTCGTGTTGCCCTCCCTCCGCCGAGGCTCCAGCCGCGTCGCCGTCGCTGCGACGGCCGCGCTCGCGGCCGCGCTCGTGCTCGCGTTCTTCCAGTCGTACCTCTACGCCGCGGGGAACGCGGCCACGATCGCCGCATGGGTCTGCGCGTTCGCGGCCACCGGCGCGGCGGCGGCACGCTCGTGAGGCGGATCGTGCTGGTCGCGGTCGTCGTGCTGGTCGCGCTCGTCCCGATCGGCGCGTGGGAACGCGGACGCCGCGCCGACCACGAGTCCGCGGGAATGCGGTCGGTCCTCGAGGAGGTCGGGCCGCTCGACTCGTCGGAGCTGCGCGGCTTCCGAATCTTCGCCAACTTCGAGTGCCTGGTCTACGAGCGTGGGCGCAACCACTTCGCGCTCGAGCTGTGTGTCGACGACCGCGGTCGTGTGGTCGAGGCCATCGACCGACGCGACGGAACCGCCGAGGTCTGGAGCCTTCGCGACGACCCCTCGGAGTCGGAGGTCGTCGTCGACCGAGGCGAGGTGAATCGGTTGCTGCGACGGATGAACGTTCCCGACGAGTACCTCCCGGACGCATGACGTCACGCCTCCGAGTGCAGCTGGAAGGGGCGATCCAGGTCGCCGTGGTCGGGCTCATCGTCGTGATCGCGCTCGTCGCGAGCCACATGCAACCGTGGAACTTCCCGGCGTTCCACCCGATGCGCGCGTTCGCGCTGATCGAGCTCGCGGCGCTCGCAGTCGCATACCTGGTCGTCACGCGGGCGAGGCTGAGCCCGCTTCCGGGCGCGGCCGTGACCGCTACGTTCACGCTGAACGCACTGCTGTCCGCTGCGTGGTCGTCCAACGCGAGCGTCACGACCGATCGCGCGCTCGGGTTCGCGGGGCTCGTCCTCGCCGCTGCCGCCCTCGCCCTCGGCGCGGTCGACCGGCCTCGCGTGGCGGCGCAGCTGATGCTTGCGCTCCTGGCCGCGACGACGCTGATCGCGATCCTGGGCCTCGTAGAGCTGTGGCGCGCCTACGACCAGGCCGTGCTTCCCGCGACGAAACAGCAGGGGGCGCGATACAACGGGATCGGCCAGAACCCGAACCAGATCCCGATGCTCATCGCGCTGACGCTGCCGTTCGCGCTGTGGTTTCTTCGCGAGTCGCGCGGCCGCCTGCGGGCGGTTGCGCTGGCCGTCGTGCTGCTGTTGGCGGGCTCGCTCGTTGCGTCGAGCTCGCGCGGCGCACTGGTCGCGGCGTTCGCCGGCTGTGTCGTCTACCTGGTGGCGGCTGTTCCGCACCGGTGGAAGGCGATTCTCGCGGGCGGGACGGCGCTGTTTCTCGTCGCGGCAGCCCTGACGCAGCTGCCCCAACCCGCCGCGGAGAACCCCGACCTCTACCCGGAGTTCGGTCGGACGCCGAGCCTCGGTCCCAAGGACATCTACAGCCAACTGCCGCTCGAGAGCGAGTTCGGTTTCCCCGGCGAGAACGTCGACCCGGGGAAGACTCGGACGCTCTTCTCTGCGAGCGGGCGGCTGCAGGCGTGGGAGAGCGCCGTCGACCAGGGGCTCGAGCGGCCGATCGCGGGCTTCGGGTTCGGCACCGAGGACGAGACGTTCGTCGACCGGTCGTACGGCTTCGTCTCGGATGCGGTGGAGAACTCGTTCATCGGCGTCTTCCTCCAGCTCGGAGCGCTTGGGGTCGCACTGCTCGTCGCGGCGCTTGCTCTGCCGCTCGCAGCGTGGTGGCGCGTGCGCCCGAGGCTCGATCCGGAGGCGGGAGAGGTCGCGGCCGCCTGCGCGGGTGCAGTGGTCGCCGGCGTGGTGCTGGCGGTTCCGCAGTCTTACCTGACGTCGGTGGGCAGTCCCCCGACCGCGGCGTTCTGGATCTCCTTCTTCCTGCTCGCTGCGCTGGCGGTTCGTTCACGGAGCGTCGCGCAAGCATGAGTAACCGCCGCCCGAGACTGCTCGTGCTCAACCAGTACTACCGACCCGGGGTCGAGGCGACAGCGCATCTCCTCGGCGAGCTGTGCGAGGCGCTGACCGACGAGTTCGACGTCACGGTCGTGACCGGGATGGTCCCAGGCGTCACGAAGCAAGGGCGGAGCGAGCTGAGCGGCGTCGAGGTCGTCCGCGTCGGCTCGACCGCGTTCGACCGGAGCAAGCTCTCGCTGCGTGCGCTCAACTACCTGACCTACCTCGTGCTCTCCGCCGTCGAGGGCCTGCGCGCACCCCGCCCGGACGTGGTCCTGTGCATGACCGACCCGCCGGTGATCGCGGACGTCGCGCTCATGCTGGCAAAGCGCTTCCGCGCGCCGCTGGTCGTCGTGACGCAGGACGTCTTCCCGGAAGTGGCCGTTGCCTTGAACCGACTCGACAACCGCGCGCTCGTGTTCGCGCTGCGACTGGCGACGCGCGTGTATCTCCAGCGCGCCGACCGGGTCGTCGCGATCGGCGAGCGCGTGCGCGAGCGGCTCGAGACGAAGGGAGCCGACGGCGACCGCGTTGTCGTCATCCCGAACTGGGTCAACGTCGAAGAGCTCGAGCCGAGGCCGCGCGACAACGAGTGGGCGCGCGAGCACGGCCTCGACGACAAGTTCGTCGTCATGCACTCCGGGAACATCGGCCACGCGCAGGACCTCGACTCGCTGATTCGAGC
>JBDTVA010000187.1:0-3933 GCA_040007455.1 Actinomycetota bacterium
TCGTCGACGACCACGAGGTCGTCCGCGAGGGGCTGCGGCTCTCGCTCTCCCGCGCCCCGCACATCCGGGTGATCGGCGAGGCCTCGGACGGGGCGAGCGCGGTCGCGCTCGCGGAGCGCCGCCGCCCGGACGTCGTGATCATGGACGTGCGGATGCCCGGGATGGACGGGCTGCAGGCGACGAAGATCCTCTCGGAGAAGCTCCCCGAGACGGCGGTGCTGATCTTCACCGCGTACAGCGAGCGCTCGCTGCTCGGCCGCGGGCTCGAGTCGGGCGCGAAGGGCTACATCCTGAAAGAGGCTCCGCACGCGACGCTGCTTCGCGCGATCGAGAAGGTCGCGGCCGGGGACGGCTACGTCGATCCGGCGCTGATGCCCGCGTTCCTCTCCGGCAAGGAGAAGGACGACATGCTCACGGGCCGCGAGCGAGAGATCTTGCAGCTGCTCGCCGACGGGATGTCGAACGCCGACGTCGCCGCGAAGCTCTTCATCAGCCAGGAGACCGTCAAGAGCCACGTGCGGCACATCCTCGCCAAGCTCGAGGCGGACACGCGCACGCATGCCGTGGCGATCGCGCTTCGTGACGCGATCATCGATTAGGACCGCCGTCCTCGTCGGCGCGGCCGCGCTGGCGGCCGTTGCGGCGATCCTCTACGCAAGCAGCGACGTCTCGACGCTCGGCGGGTTGATCCTGCTGGCGTCGATCGCGGCGGCCGCCCTGGTCGCCGTCTACCTGTTCCTCGTCCAGCGGGACCGCCATCGCGAGATCGAGGAGGAGCTCGCGGGGCAGGCGTCGTTCCTCGAGGCGTTGATCGAGTCGATGCACCAGATCGCCGCGCGCGGTGGACCGCAATCGGTGCTCGAACACGCGAGACTCGAGGCGGAGCGCCTCTTCGACGCGCGGGCGCAGCTCCTCGGTCCCGACGAGCAGCCCGACGTATCGCCGAACGGGCGGCAAGGCATCCTCGTGCCGCTCCGCGTGCGAGACGAGCACGTCGGGTCGCTCCACCTCGTGCGCGTGAGACCGTTCGCGCGCGCCGACATCGCGCGCGCGACCGTGCTCGCCGACTTCGCGGCACGCGAGAGCGAGAACGCGCGGCTGCTCGAGGAGGCGAAGATCCGCGAGGCCGAGCGCGCCCGGCTCTCCGAGCAGATCGTCACGGCCGAGCAGGAGGAGCGGCGCCGCCTCGCGCTCTTCCTCCACGACGGGCCCGTGCAGTCGATGGCGGGGCTCGCGCTGATGCTCGACTCGGTCAGCGAGTCGGTCTCCCCGGACGCACTGCCGGTGATGGAGAGGGCGCTTCGGCAGCATCGGCAAACGATCCGCGCACTGCGCGACCTCTCGTTCAACCTCGAGCCGGTCGTCCTTCGCGACCAGGGGTTCGGCCCCGCGGTCAAAGGTCTCGCCGAGCAACTCGGGCTCGAGCACAAGATCCAGATCGACGTCGACGTCGACGCGGCAGAGACGCTCGGCGAGAAGGCGCAGGCCGCGCTCTACCAGATCATCCGCGAGGCGACCTCCGGATCGATCCGGCGCGGGCCGCCGACCCGCATGTCGATCGTCGCCACGGGTCGGCCGGACGGCGGGCTGCAGGCGGAGGTCGTCGACGACGCGCCCGGCGAGCGGCGGCGAGCGACCTTCGACGAGCTGGCAGAGCGCGCGCGCACGCTGAACGCGAGCTTCGAGGTCGACCAGCGCGAGGACGACGGCGGCACGACGGTGCGGGTGACGCTTCCCCCCTACGTCGCGCAGTAGGATTCCGCGCTGTGAGCTACCTGCTCTTCGTCTGGACGCCGACCGGCTACGAACTGCGCGAGCAGGAAGGCGAGCCGCCGAAGCCCGGCGACCGCGTCGAGCTCGACGAGAAGCACTTCGAGATCACAAAGCTCGGCGTCTCGCCGCTCCCCGGCGACGACCGCGTCTGCGCGTTCGCGCAGGGCTGAGCTAGCTGCGCAAGTCGCGACAAGACCCCTAAAGGCGGCCGCTTCGCGGCCGCTGCCGTAGCGAACCTATGCGGCGAGGGATTCCGCGGCGACGAGACCGAGGACGAGCGCCTGCGCCAGGCCGCTCGCGTAGCCGCCGCTCGCGATCCCGCCGACGTCCACGCCCGCGGCCAGCAGGCCGTCGATCGGCGTGCCGTCCTCGCGGAGGACATGAGCGCGCTCGTCGATGCGGAGCCCGCCCAGCGTGTGCGTGACGCCAGCCGTAACGTGCACGCGCACGCGGCCGTCCACCTCGACGACGTCGCCTCCCGCCTCGCTCGCCGCCTGCACCTTCGGGTGACTCGAGTCGTCGAGCTCGAACCAGGCCGTTCCCCCAGGCTGGCGCGCGATCGCCTGGGCGAGGTCGTTCTCGTGCCATGCGGGAGGCTCCGGAAAGAACTCCTCGCCGCGCTCGTTCGTGACGCGCGCGCGCCCGCCGTACAGCTGTGCGAGGCGAACGTAGTCGGACTCCTCGATCCGCGCGGGCGGCGCGGGCATGGCGCGCGCGTACAGCTCGTCCAGTTCGCCCGCGCTCGCCGCGCCGAGGCCGCGTGCGTAGTCGAGTCCGTCGCCCTCGCTCCAACGGTTCGAGCGGACGAGCAACCCGCGCTCTCGCGCGACGCGCACCGGAAAGCCGCCCGTGGCGAGTACGAGCCGCTCGGCCGGCGGAAACGGCTGTCGAAGCTGGACCTCACCAGCCTCGCGCGTCAGGGCCGCGGTGAGCTCGACGGGGTCGTAGCGCCGACCGGTCGTGCGCGGATTCTCGGTGTCGTCCCAGAGTGGACGCACACCGGTCGTCGACTCGAGCCACGCGAGCGACTCGTCGAGCCGCTCCCAGATCAACTGTTGCAAGCGTTCGTCACCACGCGGGCAGTCGAGCCGGAAGTCCTCGAAGCGCAGGTGTCGCCAGACGACGCCGCTCGACAGGAGCATCGAGCCACCGGGGCGATCACCCTTCTCGTACACCGTCACATCCGCGCCGAGCTGGCGGGCGCGCGCCGCGGCGACGAGGCCGGCCATTCCGGCACCGGCGATCGCGGTCAATTACACGAGCGAGAACGTCGGCTTGTGCTCGACGTACTCGATCTTCACGCGCTCCGGGCCCCACACGAACACGGCGTACGTGTTCGGCGCGTCGACGACGTCGGCGACCTCGGCGGGCAGCTCCTTGGCGTCGTCCGCGCGGTCGACGAGCACCGCGAGGTGGTTCAGGAGCGGTCGCTCGGGCGCGCTCGGGTCGCCGGCGTGGAACTCGAGGTAGGCACCTCCGAGCTCGACGCGCGGCACGCCGTCTCGCGGCCCGGCCCCGTTGAAGCCAAGCGGCAGGTACTCGCGCGCGGTTGCCTCGGGGTCGCTCGAGTACAGCGCCACGTGGTCGAGGTCGTAGTCGACCTCGGTCGGTGCCGGCACGACGTTCACGGTCAGCCCTTCGCCGATGTCGTGCGAGGACGGCTCGCCCTCGTTCACGCGCAACGTGACGTGCTTGAGCGCACCCTGCACCCGCGGTCCGTCCTCCGTGAAGAGCGTCAGCTTGAACCGACGCGCATCCGCCCCGAGGAGCGTGAACCGGTCGGTGCGCTCGATCGTGCGCAGACCGAAGTCGGCGATCAGCCGTTCGGCGATCGCGTCGCGGTCGGCTACCCACAGCGCGACGTGGTCGATTGTCCGGGGCGTCACCGCGATTCAGGTTAGCGGCGCGGTGGCGCCCTGCGTCGAGCCCCTTACGTGAGCGGCGGATTCTGGACGTTGTGCTCGGTGGCGTACTCGTTCGTGAGCGTGTTCACGACGTCGAACCCTTCGCCGTAGGCGTAGTTGATCTTGATGAAGGGCTCCCACTTGTCGGGGAGGGCGTCCTCGGGGAAGATCGCCTCGACGGGGCACTCGGGCTCGCACGCCCCGCAGTCGATGCACTCCTCCGGGTCGATCACGAGGATCCGCTCGGCCTCGTGGA
>JBDTVA010000188.1:0-3899 GCA_040007455.1 Actinomycetota bacterium
GCGGCCGCGTCCCCGAGACGAGCGACCATTGCCCCGTGGCCGTCGAGTGCAGGCGATACGCCTGGCCGGCGAACTGTGCGACGGCGGTCGGTGGGCCCTGGTCGGTGCCTGCCTCGAGCCACACACGGAGCCGCCGGCCGCTCGCAGCGGGGACAGCGTCGAGCAGGTTCCCGGCGATGACCTGAGCCGTCTCGGCGTCGAGCTGCGTCTCGACGCCGCGTGAGGGGAGAACCTGCAGGTCCGCGACGTGACCATGCGCGAGCGGACGGGCGGCAGCGTGCGAGGGAGAACCGCCGACGACGACGAGCGCGACTGTCCACGCCGCGAGCACGGCCGGCAGCGCGGGCAGCGCGCGCCTCGGCGCAATCGACACGGACCGCAGCAGCGGAAGCGCGAGGCAGACGATCGCCAACGCGCCGAGGAGCGCAACCTTCGCCGCGAACTCCGTCCGCGTCGGCGCGATCAGGAGAGTGGCGAGCAAGCCGAGCGTGACGGCGTAGGCGACCCTCGCGCGCGCTCCGCGCGGAGCGGTCTTCGGGTCGGTGATCATGAAGAAGACGAAGACGAGAACCTCGGGCGAGGTGACGAGCACCGACCAAAGATGAAAACCCGAGATCGGGCCGAGGTGCCACCGCGCCGTCATCGTGTGGCCTGCCAGCGCAAGAACGCCGAGTCCCGCAGCGAATGAGACCCAGAACGTCACGGCGAGCGCCAGCAGGCGCAGGCGCAGCAGGATGGCGAACGCGCCGGTGACGATGACGACGAGAGCGAGCAGAAGCCACAACGACATCGGGCCCCACCAGAAGTCGAGCGGGTCGGCGCGCAGCCGGCCGAGCGCGAGGAAGCAGAGGACGAGGCCGATGTTCGACGGGTTGAAGACGTGCGCGCCGCGCCACTTGAGCACATGCTTCGACAGCAGCGCGACCGCCGCCGTCCCCGCGAAGATCCACCAGCCGCGCAGGCTCCACCAGTCGCCGTGCTGCGTCCCCGGCACTCGAAGGACGAACGCGACGCCGTTGCCGGTGAGAAGCGCGCTCGCGGGCCAGAGCAGGACGTGCTGCTGACGCACGGCGATCGCGACCTCGAGCACCGCGCTGGTCGCGAGCGCGACGAGGATCTGCGCGATCGACAGCCTGAAGTGGAGGCCAACCTGCCCGATCACCTGCAGCGAGGTGATCGTCGCTGCGAGATAGAGCCGCGGATCGGCGAGCTTCGGCAGCAGCACCGGGTAGGTGCGGCCGCGGATCGTGAGCGTCGGGCCGTTGGACGGCGCGGGAACTGCGTGCACGCCCATCGCCCACCTGATGCTAGTGGGGATGCACGCGCATTACGAGTGCGCGAAGATGCGGCATGGAGCTGAAACGCGCACTCGCGATCGTGCAGGACGTGATCGCGTCCGCCCCCGCGCCTGTCTCGGTCTTCGTGGCGGACGGACACGGAGAGCTCGTGGCAGCGGCAACGATGGACGGAGCAGCTCCCGATACACGGTTGAACGCTCAGCGCAAGGCCTACACGGCAGCCCGGAGCGACGCCCGCACGACGCGCGAGCTCGCCGAGAAGGCGCGCGTCGACGCGGCGGCGCGCGCGAGCTTCGACCCGTTCTTCACGTTCTTCCTCGGCGGGCTCGCCGCGTCGGGGCCGTCGGCGTGAGCGGGCTGCCGGGCGAGACCGACGAGGAGCTCGCGCTCGCGGCCATCGAGCGATCCGGCTAGAGCTCGACCGGCGCTCCTCTCGTCGCCGACTCGTGCAGCGACTCGAGCGCCTTCGCCTGCCCGATCGCGTCGTCGCGCGCGAGCAGGAGCTCGGCCTCGCCCCGGATGGCGTCGCTCAGATTCTCGAGCTCGAGGCGGTACGAGTCTTCGCGCTCGAGCTCGATGCGCTCGACGCCGTCGGCGCGGCGCAGCTCGATCACCGGGTTCGCGCAATGCCACGGATCGTCGAGAAAGAGCGACCCCTCGCTCCCGATCGCCTCGAGCTCGTCGCGCTCGGCGAGCGCGGTTCCGCAGTCGAACGTCGCGAGTACGTCGTTCGGGAACCGGAGCGTGCCGGTGAAGACCCAGTCCGTCCCCGACGGGCCGAACCACGCTTCACCGAACACTCGCTCGGGCTCACCGCCGAACAGGCGGGAGCCGCTGACGTTGTAACAGCCGACATCCATGAGCGCGCCGCCCTCGACGTCCGTGCGAAGCCTGATGTTGTCCTGGTCGTAGAGGCCGTAGCTGAACGCGGAGCGGATCAGGCGCAACTCGCCGATCGCGCCCTCGTCGACGAGCTGCTTCGCCCGCTTCGTCTGGCTGTTGTGCCGGTACATGAACGCCTCGCTCAGAAGGCGGACGGCGCGGTCGGCCGCGTCGAAGGCAACCTCGACGTCGTCGACATGCCGCGAGAGCGGCTTCTCGCACAGGACGTGCTTGCCCGCCTCGACCGCGCGGATCGACCATTCGCAGTGCAGCGTGTTCGGCAGGGAGATGTAGACCGCCTCGATCTCCTGGTCGTCGAGCAGTGCGTCGTACGAGCCGTAGGCGCGCTCGATTCCCCACTCCCGCGCGTACGCGTCGGCGCGATCCTGCGTTCGGCTCGCGACTGCGACGAGGTCGACCTTCGGCGACGCCTTCGCACCGGGGATGACCTTCCGGTTGATGTTCGCGGTCGAGACGATCCCCCACTTCACAGCATCCGCCACGTCTGCGCTCCTTTCGCGATTTTGGCGACCGGTGCGTACTATCTCCCAATGACCGACATCGGCGTTGGGATGCTCGGGTACGCGTTCATGGGTAAGGCGCACTCGAACGCGTTCAGGAAGATCACGTACATGACCTGGCCACCGCCCCTCGTCCCGCAACTCGTCGGTATCGCAGGGCGGAACGAAGAGGCCGTCGGCGAAGCCGCCGAGCGCTACGGCTACGTGTACGCGACGACCGACTGGCGCGATCTCGTCGCGGACGAGCGGATCGGGCTCTTCGACAACGGCGGCCCGAACTCCCTGCACGCCGAGCCGACCATCGCGGCCGCGGAAGCCGGCAAGCACGTCATCTGCGAGAAGCCGCTCGGCCGCGATGCGGACGAGAGCTACGAGATCTGGCGGCGTGTCGCGGCCACCGGCGTGAAACACCTGTGCGCGTTCAATTACCGCTTCGTCCCGGCCGTTCGGCTCGCACGAGAGATGATCGAGGCCGGCGAGCTCGGGGAGATCCGCCACTTTCGCGGCAGGTACCTCCAGGACTGGGGGGACGATCCCTCGCTCGACACGTGGCGCTTCCACGCGGATGAGGCGGGCTCGGGGGCGCTAGGCGATCTCGGCGCGCACGTCGTCGATCTGGCGCGCTTCCTCGCCGGCGAGATCAGCTCCGTGTCGGGCCTCGTGAAGACCTTCCTGCCCGGCCGCACGGTCGACGACGCGGTCGAGGCCGCGGTCGAGTTCGCGGGCGGCGCAGTCGGCACGGTCGAGGCGACCCGGCTCGCCCTCGGCCGCCGGAACGCACTCCAGTGGGAGATCAACGGCTCGAAAGGGTCGCTGGCGTTCGACATGGAACGCCTGAACGAGCTGCAGGTCTTCCGCGCCGACGGCGACCGCGCGCGCGGGTTCAAGACCGTGCTCGTCTCGGAGGGCGACCATCCCTTCTGGGAGCACTGGTGGCCCCCGGGACACATCATCGGCTGGGCGGAGACATTCGTGCACGAGCTCCACCACATGCTGCGCGCGATCGCAGACGACACCGACGTGGCGCCGTACGGTGCGACGTTCGAGGACGGCTATCGCGCCGCCGAGATCTGCGACGCGATCGTGCGGAGCGGAGAGTCGGGCGGTCGCGTCGAGCTCTCGTACCGCACGATCTAGCGCGTATCCTCCAGACGAAGGAGGTGGTGTCGTTGACGACGCCACATCTGCCGCACCCGCA
>JBDTVA010000189.1:0-3874 GCA_040007455.1 Actinomycetota bacterium
CCTCGACAAAGGCGCCATGTGGCCGACCTCCTTCGCGCTGAAGGAGTTGACTGCCGCCGACGAGAAGAAGATCGCCGCTCTGGTGAAGAGAGCGGTGAACTGAGGACCGCTTCTGGGCCGGATCCGGGAGCCGGCCTCACCGCCTCCCGGATCCGCGAACCTCGGGTCAGAACCCGCAGTACGGCGAGGGCGCAGCAAGCTCGCCCCGGAACGCGCCGCCCACGGGCGCGATGATGACGCTCACGTCCTGCGCCGGCTGACCGGACTCGTTGCGGACCATGTGGCCGCTACCGTCGTCGACGAACCCCTGCCCCTTCGACACCACGTGCGGCGTGCACTGCGGGTCGTCGTACAGGTAGTACGTCAACTGGCCCAGCGTCACGGTGATGAACACCGGGCCGGGATGGCTGTGCCACCCGGTCGTCGAGCCAAGCTGGTAGTCGTGCTGGCGGACGACGACGTCGATCGGCGACTTCGTCTTCGCCCTGAACTCGACGGGCGAGTCGCGGACTGCGGACTCCTTGAACTCCGCGTACGTGCCACGCGCGAGCAGCGTCGGGGTGACGCCTGATGCAGGTGACGCCACGATGCTCGCGACGAACGCCGCTGGCGCGAGCAGGGCGATGGCGACCACCAGCGCGATGCGTGTCTTCACAGCTCCTCCTTTTCTGCCCAGACGGCCTCGACGATCCGGATCGCGTCGAGCTCGGCGCTCTGAGCGGCGAGCGCGGCGTCGCGACTGGACGGCGCGTCGAAGACGTAGAAGCAGGTTTCGTCCTCGGGGACGTGGATCGACCGTTCGAAGCGGACGCTCGTCGAGTTTCGCGTCAGCTCTTCTGCCGCTGACCGGGCGCGCCGCTCGCTGGCTGCCCGCTCTCGAACACGGGCGCGCGGGAGATACGTCTCGACCAGGTAGCTCGGCATTCGCTCGAGGCTAGGCCGAGCGGCACCGAGCGGTAAACGTCAGAACGTCTGAGCTTTGGACGCGAGCTCCGTGCGCGAGCGGACGCCGAGCTTTGCGTAGATGTGCGTGAGGTGGCTCGCGACCGTTCGCTCCGCAAGGAAGAGCGCGGTCGCCACCTCGTGGTTCGTTCGCCCTTCTGCAACGAGCGCGGCTACGCGTCGCTCTGCCGCCGTGAGGGCATCCTGACGCGTGCGGCCGCTGATCCGGCCGAGTTCCTCGCGCGCCCGCTCGATCCAGGTGGTCGCACCGAGCTCCTCGAATCCCTCGAGGGCCGCTTCGATCGTCTCCCGGGCGAGGCGCCTCTGCCGCGCGCGTCTGAGCGTCGCGCCGAGCGCGAGTTGCGCGCGGGCCTGTCCGAACGTATCGCCGAGCGCCGCGTGCCGCGCGACGGCTTCTTCGAGGAGCGTCACGGCCTCGGCGACGGCTCCGCGCGCAGCCGCGGCGAGCCCATGGCATCGGGTCAGTGGGGCGAGGATGTAGTCGTTGTCCACTCGGGTCGCATCGCTTTCCCAGCGCTGGAGCACCGCTGCCGCCTCGTCGGGCCGGTCGAGTTGGAGCAGCGCCTCCACGAGCTCTGGCGTCCAGGGACGCGCACCCGCCGCACGCCACCCGAGTGCCTGCGACTGGCGATCCGCCTCGGCCAGACTCTCGACGGCCGTCGCCGCGTCGCCCCGCCAGAGCGCGACGATCCCCGGCACGGCCTGGAGCAGCGGCGGGTGGAACCCGATCTGCTCCTCGCACAGCTCGAGCGCGTGCTCCGCATCCTGCTGCGCACGATCGAGCTCGCCTCGGTGCAACGCGATCCACGCGCTCGGCATGTAGTCCTGATTCCTCTCGACGCCGTACTGAAGGTGGATTTCTCGCGCGCGCTCGGCACACTCGCTCGCCGTCGCCCAGCGTCCGGCCCAGAACTCGATCCAGGACAGCTCCCACAAGAGATGTGCGGCAAACAGCTCGTCACGCTCGCACCACTCCTCGTGCGCGGCTTCGAGGTCCGCGCGCGCTGCTTCTGTATCACCGCAGGGCATGAACGCGCCGGAGCGGAGGACCTGGGCGCGCCGGCGCAGGCGCTCGTCGCCCGTCGCCGCTGCGAGATCGCGTGCCTGGGCAGCAGCCGATGCCGCCCCGGGGTCGCCGACGAGGCTCGCGAGCGTGGTGACGTGCGCCAGCGCCTCGAAGCGAAGGGCGTCGTCGCCGGCACCTTCGGCGAGCTCGAGCGCGGCACGCGTCGCCGCCAGCGCGCTGTCGAACCCGTTCCTGAAGCGCTGGGCCCAGCCGAGGCTGATGCGGATCCGCGCCTCGAGCCGTCGATCCGACGCTGCGTGGGCGAGGGCCTCCTCGAGCACGGGTACCGCCAGGTCGTCGTGCTCGAACTCGGCGAGCAGGAGCAAGGCCTCCGCGCGAAGCGCGCCCTCGTCGACCTCGGCGAGCAGATCGGTCGTGATCGACCGCGCGCGCGTCCACTCTCCGGCGGCGAGCTGAGCGCGCGCGGCAGCCAACGCGCGTCTGTGCCGTTCGTCGCGCCGCCGTGGCGGCGTCAGTCGAAGCGCCTGCTCGGCGAGCTCCGCCGTCACCGCCGATGCGCCACGTCCTGCCGCCAACTCCGCCGCGTCGTCGAGCACCCGCGAAACCTCGGCGTCCGGCGCATCGGTGGCCAGCGCGAGGTGGCGGGCGCGGACGATCGGGTCTTCGGCGATCTCCGCGATCCGCGCGTGGACGCGACTCCGCTCGTGCCCGAGGTCGCCGTAGAGAACGGACGACAGCAAGGGATGCGTGAACCGGATGACCGCGTCGTCGCGCTCGATGATCCGCGCCTCGAGGGCGGGTTCGAGCGCGTCCGGCGGGACTCCCGCCTGCTCGAGCAGCGACTCCGACGCTGTGCCGAGCGCGGCCGCCACTGCGAGGGCCTTGCGCGTGCGCGCGGGCAGTGCGTCGAGCCTCGCGCGCACGAGGTCGTCGAGCGTGTCCGGGACCGGGGGCGGCCGAAGCGGATCGACGTGGGCAGGAAGAACGCGCGCGAGCTCCAGCGCGAAGAACGGATTCCCTCCGGAGTGCTCGTGGATGCGGAGCAGCGTCTGCCGTGGGAAGGCCGCGCCGAGTCGATCCCGTAGGAACCGATGCAGCGCACCAACACTCAGTGGACCGACGACGACGCGCCGCACGCGCTCGCGACCGAGCCGTTGCACGAGCTCGGATTGGCGCGCTCCCTCGGTCTGCCGCTCTGCCAGGAGCACGCTGACCGCGCTCGAGTCGAGCCGCCTCAGAGCGAACGACAGCGCGTGCGCCGAGGCTGGGTCGAGCCACTGGACGTCGTCGACCGCGACGAGCGTGGGGCAGCGTTCGCTCAGCAGCTGCAGCGCGTCGCGGACAGCGACCGCGACCGTGCGGCTCGCAACGGGCTCGTCCGTCGCGTCCTCGCGGAGCAGTGCGACCTCGAGCGCGCGGCGTCGTGGCGCAGGCAGGTCGTGCAACACTTCGTCGACGACCGGTTCGAAGAGGTCGCCGAGCGCGACGTGCGCCAGCCCCCCTTCGGGCTCCGAAGGCCGAGAGGCCAGCACCCGCAGCCCTTGCGCGCGCGCGTGCGCAACCGCGGCGAGCCACAGCGTCGACTTCCCGATGCCGGCTTCGCCCTCGAGGACGAGCGCGTTTCGCCCATCCGCCTCGTCGCCGTCGACGAAGGCGCACAGGGAGGCGAGTTCGACGTCCCTGCCGACGATCTCGGACACCATCGCCACGCGACGATCGTGACAGAGGTGACGATGCGCGATCTAGTCTTACCTTGTTCTGCTATGTATAGTAGTTCGAGCTATGGGACGGATGCACATCGACAAGGACCTCGTCGCGGCCTCCGCGACGCTGCTCGTGCTCGCGATCCTGGCCGAGGATGAGAGCTACGGCTACGCGATCCTC
>JBDTVA010000190.1:0-3869 GCA_040007455.1 Actinomycetota bacterium
CGGCCGAGAATCGCGACGCGGATCGCGTCCTCGGGCAGCTCGGGCCGCGCGCCGCCGAGCTGCTCGAGCCGGTCGACCAGGTCGTCGAGCAGGTCGCCGGTGCCGTGGCCGTGCATCGCGGAGAGCGGGATCGGGTCGCCGAGGCCGAGCCGGTGGAACTCGAGCGCGTTCGCCTCCTGGGCAGGGTCGTCGATCTTGTTCGCGAGCACGAGCACGGGCTTGTGCGAGAGACGAAGGATCTCCGCAACCTCCTCGTCGCCCGGCGTCGTCCCGATGCGGGCGTCGACGACGAAGAGCACGAGGTCAGCCTCTTCGACCGCCTCGCGCGCCTGATCTGCGATCGAGCGGGTGATCTCGGCGTCGTCGGCGATGTCGATCCCGCCCGTGTCGATCACGAGGAAGCGGCGGCCGTTCCACTCGACTTCGAGCTCTTTGCGGTCGCGCGTGACGCCGGGCGTCTCGTGCACGACCGCCGCACGCGTCGAGCTGAGCCGGTTGACGAGCGTCGACTTGCCGACGTTCGGGAAGCCGACGATCGCGACCGTGCCGATCAGCTCGTCGGCCCGCCAGCTCACGCTCGCCTCGCGGGCGACTCGTCGGAGATCGGGTGGGCGAAGAACCAGAGGTGGCCCTGCGGGTCCTTGGCGGAGTAGCGCCGGTCGCCGAACGGCTGGTCCTCCGGCTCGTCGACGATGGTCGCGCCCTCCGCCTTCGCACGCGCACGGTGAGCGTCGGCGTCGTTGACGTACAGGTAGACGAGGCTCGTCCCCGATGGCGGCGACTGCCCCAGCCAGACGATGCCACCGGCCGGCCCGATCAGCTCGCAGTTGAGGACGACGCCGTCGGCGCCGGTCGTGCGGTTGATCTCGCGGAACCCGAACGCGCGCGTCAGGAACTCGATCGCAGCCGGGGCGTCCTCGTACAGGAGGTACGGGATCGCGTTCACGGCAGCTCCACCTGCGCCGGGCGCCCGGCCTCGTGGACCTCGACGAGCCAGCGCCAGAGCCGGTGGATCTCGCGCTCGATCTCGGCAGACGCTTCGCGATAGCCCTTGCCGTTCTTCGGCAGCCCCTCGAAGCGCATCGGTGCGCCCCAGACGACCGAGACGGGCTTCCAGTTGCCGGGCCGCCACTCGTGCGTGCCGTGGATCGCGGCCGGGACGACCGGCACGTCCTCTTGCAGCGCGACCATTGCCGCACCCGGCTGGACCTTGCCCGGCACTCCGTCGCGCTGGCGCGTGCCCTCGGCGAAGAGCCCGAGCGCGTGCCCGTCGCGGACGACCTGGCGCATCAGCCGGACGGCTTCGCGGTCGGACTCGCCGCGCCGCACCGAGATCGTCCCGAAGAGGCGGATCAGCTGCCCGAGCCCAGGCATGCGGTGGGCCTCGATCTTCGCGAGGAAGGAGATGGTGCGCGGCGACGTCGTCCCGAACACGGGCGGGTCGATCCACGAGAAGTGGTTGAACGCCATCACGAGCCCGCCCTCGAGCGGGACGCGCTCCTTCCCGTAGACGCGAAGCGGCGCGAACGCGCGCACGAGCGACCCGAGCGTCAGCTGCCCGATCCTCCACGTGACGTCGACGCGGTTCATGCCGGCTGCCTCGAGCGCACGAGCTCCTCGATCCGCGCGACTACGTCGTCGATCGTGAGCGCGGTCGTATCGATCTGCTCGGCGTCACCCGCGGGTCGCATCTGTGCGGAGTCGCGCTCGTCGCGCAGCCGCAGGTCGGTCGCGAGCGCGTCGGCGGCGAGGCCCGGCCGCTCCGCGATGCGCCTGCGGGCACGCTCCGACTCGTTGGCGTTCAAGTACACCTTCACCTCCGCGCGCGGCGCAACGACCGTCCCGATGTCGCGTCCCTCGATCACGACGTTGCCGTGCTCGCCGAGCTCGCGCTGCCGCTCTCGCATCACCTCGCGCACCTGCGGGTGGCGCGCAACCGACGAGACCACCTTGTCGATCCGCGGCTCGCGGATCTCGGCCGACACGTCGCGACCGTCGATGAGGACGTGCTGCTCGTCCTCGAAGCTGATCGGGTGCTCGCGGGCGAGCGCGCCGAGCCCCTCCGCGTCGTCGAGGTCGGCTGCGCGCTCGAGCGCGAGCCACGTCAGCGCGCGGTACATCGCGCCGGTGTCGAGGTAGCGAAAGCCGAGCCGCGCAGCGAGTTGCCTCGCCACCGTGCTCTTGCCCGCTCCTGCGGGGCCGTCGATGGCGACGATCATCGTTTGCTCACCGAGTCGAGGAGCTCGAAGAAACCGGGGAAGCTTACCGCCGCCGCCTCGGCCCCCTCGAGCCGCAGCCCTTCGCGCGACACGAGCCCGGCAACCGCCCCGAGCATCGCGATCCGGTGGTCGCCCTGCGAATCAGCGCTGCCGCCCCCCTTTGGGCGGGTGGGGACACCCACCACCCTCAGTTCATCTTCGCCCGCGGAGACACGGATGCCAAGGGGTTTCAACAGATCTTTCACGGTCTCGACACGGTCTGTTTCCTTTACGCGCAGTTCCTGGACGCCGCCGATCACCGTCTCGCCGCGCGCCATTCCCGCGATCAGCGCGACGAGCGGGAGCTCGTCGACCATGCGCGGCACCTCGGACGGCATGACGCGCGTCGCGACGAGCGACGGGGAGGAGCGCACCTCGATGTCCGCGACCGTCTCGGCGCCGAGCTTGCGCTTGTTGAACAAGGTGACACGCGCGCGCATGCGCTCGAGAACGTCGAGCAGTCCCGTGCGCGTCGGGTTGATGCCGACGCCGTGGAGGTAGAGCTCGGAACCAGGGAGTAGTGTCGCCGCGACGATCAACGGTGCGGCCGACGAGAAGTCGCCAGGGACTTCGATGCGGTCGAGCTCGAGCCGATCGACGCCCGTGACGCTGACCGACAGACCCTTGCGCTCGACGTCGACTCCCGCGTGCTGCAGCAGCAGCTCCGTGTGGTCGCGCGTCGCTGCAGGCTCGACGACCGTTGTTCTGCCCTTCGCGTAGAGCCCGGCGAGCAGCACCGCCGACTTCACCTGAGCGCTCGCCACCGGCAACTCGTACGTGATCCCGCGCAACTTGCCGCCCTCGACGACGAGCGGCGCGTGGCCGTCGGTCGTCTCGACGTGCGCGCCGAGCTCGCGGAGCGGCGTCGCAACGCGTTCCATCGGCCGGCGCGAGAGCGACTCATCGCCGACCAGCTCGAAGCGCCCCTCCTGCCCGGCGAGCAGTCCCGCGAGCAGCCGCATCAGCGTCCCCGCGTTGCCCGCGTCGATCGGACCGTCCGGCGCGGTGAGGCCGCGAAAACCGCGGCCGCGCACCCGGACGATGTCGACGTCGGGCTCTTCGATCTCTGCGCCGAGCGCGCGCACCGCCCGCAGCGTCGACTCGGTGTCGCCCGAGCGGCCGAAGCCGGTGATCTCCGTCTCTCCCTCGCCGACCGCCGCGAGCAGCACCGCTCGATGCGAGATCGACTTGTCGCCGGGCACGACCGCGTGCCCGACGAGCGCGCGAGCGGGCTCGATTTTCATTCGTCGACCACCGGCGAGACGACGACGCCGTAGCCCTGCGCCTCGAGCAGCTCCGCGGCGCGCCGCGCGGGCTCCTCGCCCGTGACGAGCACCGTCAGCACGCCGCCGCGCTCGGGGGACATGTGGTGCAGCTCGAAGTCCTCGATGTTGATCCGCTCGGCCCCGAGCGCCTGCGTGATCCCGGCGAGCACGCCCGGACGATCCGGCACGTGCACACGGAGCCGCTGCAGCGCGCCGGGGTCCTCGTACGCGTCGGCGAGCATGCGCCGTCGGTTGCCCGAAGCCTCGGCGATCCAGCGTGCCAGGAATCCTGCGTCGCCCGAGGCGAGCGCGGCCTCGAGCTGCTCGATCCGCCGCCGGTGCTCGA
>JBDTVA010000191.1:0-3817 GCA_040007455.1 Actinomycetota bacterium
CCACTTGGATGCGGTCGGGGCCGCCGAAGGTTCCGGCGGCCCGCAAACCACGTCCTACTTGACGGTCACGTTGACGGCTGCCTGTACGCCGATCGTCGGCGCGTGCGTGTTGTCCTCGAGGATCGCGATGAACCGGTGCGTTCCCGGCTTGATGCCTGCAAGCGAGACGTGGAAGCTCTTCCCGCAGCTCATCCCGAGCATCGTCGCCATCCCCATCATTCCCTTTGTCGAGGTGTCGACGTTCGCGTGCCAGTGGCCGTATCCGGCGACGTTTGCCTTCCCGTACAAGTCGCAGGACAGCTTGAAGTTCCGCACCGCGACGACGAAGTCGAACCCGCCGTGGACGGTCGCGCCGTTCTTCGGCGAGACGATCTCGACCGACGGCTTTCCGGAGAAGTGGAGCGGCTTCGCGGCCGGCAGCGCGTGCGTCGGCTTGTAGACGAAGCTGACCTTCTTCGAGGCCGCCATGTCGTCGGCGTGGTCGTTCGCAGCCGGGATGAAGCTCAGCGTGTGTTTGCCGGGTGCGACATCGAGCATGCTCACGTGCCCAGTCGGGCTACAGAACATGTTGATCAGGGAGTGGTCGAGCTCTACGTGATAGTGCCCGATACCCTTGCGATGGGCGGTTCCGGCGTAGGCGCAGTTCAGCTTGAAGTTGCGGATCGAAACGTGGGTCCGGACCGAGTTCGCCGTGACGACGCCGTTGGGCGTCGGCTTGAGGACGCTCAGTTTCGCTCCGGTGTGCACGGTCATGATCGGCGGCGCGGCCAGCGCGAAAGCGACGACCGTAAGGGTCGAGGCGGCGGCTCCGACGGCGATTGCGATGCGGCGGGGATTCCAGCGCAACGTGTTCCTCCTTGACGGAATGACGGCGCAGGCGCCGATGAGGCGCTCACCTCACGAGCTGAGGTACAGGTTGGACGCGCACAACGGATGCAGCGCGCTACCGCACGATTTTCACGTCGGGCCGGAAGGCTGCGACGGCGAACCAGAACGGCTCGGTGAACGCGACCGGACGACCGCCTTCGCTCACCGAGACCTCGCCGACATCCCGTCCCTCCGCAATCGCCCTGCGATCGAGCGCGGAGCTGACGCCCGGCCGGAAGCGGATCACGAGCTCGTGTGCCGCAACCGACACGTCGATTCGGCGGCGCTTCACGAGCGTGGTCAGTGAGATCGCTACCGCTTCGCGGCTGCGAGCGATGAAGACGACGCGCTCTTTCGGTGGAAGCCGTTGGTCGTTGCCGTTCTTCACCGGGAAGAACGGCGGTGACGACACGTCGTCGTAGCCGACGTACGGGTTGGAGCCGTACGGCTTGCTGTAGCCCGTGCTTTGTGAGAGGACGAGACCGTGGGGATGGGCGCGCAGGAATTCCCGCCAGGCGACGATCCGCACCGGCACCTGCCGCAGGCGTCTGCCGGCGTAGCGGCCGACGACGCCGTCGCCGCCGAACTGCTGCCACCATGATTCGGTCTGGCGGTCGTACATCACCAGGTCGGAGTTGCGCAGGTTCCCGGTCGTGCCGAAGCTCAACGTTCGGCCGCCGACCCGCCGGTCGAACGCGATTGCCGTGTTGCAGAGCGGACAGAAGGTGACGGCAACGGGTGTATGCCCGATCCGGTCGTTCACGATTTCGTGCCAGATCAGGATCTGCAACGGGTACGCGCGCGCCTGAGAGCCAAGGACAAGCTCGATCACGGGCTCCCTTGCGTTCAGGAAGCGCACGCGATCGGTCTTGACGAACGTCGGGTGGTCGAGCGCGGGGATCCCGTCTTTCCCCGGCCCGCCCGACTGGAACTCGCGGAGGGGCACGGTGTGGCGCGTGAAGTCGGTCTTCCAGTCGCCGCCGAAGCGGACGATCGCCCCGACCTGCTCCGCGGCCCGCGTCGCAGCTTCGGCTTTCGCGCGGTCGCCCGCCGCGCCGCTCGATCCGCATCCGACCACGACGGCAAGCGAGGCGAGGAGAGCGAGGAGTGGGAGTCTCACCGCATGGTTCGATGCCGTCGACCTCGTTTGCGGTTCGCCTGGTGGGAATCGAGCGCGCGGAAACGGGCATCAGACATCGCGATGCCTTCCATCCTCGATCTCGAGCTCGTCGACTGCGACGGTGAGCCCGTCCGCCTTCTCGCCTCCGGCGCACGCCTGACCGTCGTCGTCGTCACGCGCCACCTGCGCTGACTGCCTTGCCACGAGCACCTGGTCGAGGTGCAACGTGCACTGCAGCAGCTCGACTCGGCGTCGCTCGTTGCCGTCGTGCCGGGATATCCCGACGAAACGCGCAAGCTGCGCGATGCTCTCGGTCTCTCGTGCGTGGTCGTCTGCGACCCGGAGTGGACGGCGCACGGTGCACTTGGGCTCGCTCGCGGCGGCGTCCGCCAGGTCTGGCTCTCGCCGTCACTTTGGCTGCAGTACGCACGGCTGCTCCTCCGGGGCCGCCTGCCGCGCCTGCCCAGGCAAGATGCCTATCCGCTCGGCGGTGTGGTCGTTCTGGACGAAGACGGTGCGGTCGTGTGGCGCCACGCAAGTCGAACCGCCGGTGACTACGCGCCGATCGCGGAGATCGTCGCCGCAGCCCGAGAAGGAGAGGAGTGTCACTCACGATGACCGAGGGTGAGCGCTGGACACGCGAGGTGCTCCGAGAGCTGCAGACCCGGCGGTACGTGCCGGCAGCGTGGTTCGCCTTCCTCGGCACGTCCTTCCACCGCTTCGGCGAGACGCGACCGGCGCATCGCGGCGCCGAGCGACAAGTCGTCGTGCTCACCGGGCTCGGCCTTGCGGGCGCGGGAGTGCTCACACTCGGCCGCGGCGCGGCGGCCGGGACAGCAGCGGCGGCGTGGTGGCTTGCGGTGATGCTGATGGTCGAGCTTCACCTCGGGATGCTCGAACGTCCCGACAGGACGCCGCTGCACACGCTCTCGGCGCCCAACCTGCTGTCGCTCGTCCGCGCCGCGCTCGTTCCGCCTCTGCTGCTCGCAAGCCCGACCCTCCTCGCCTTCCTCCTGGCGGCAGCCGGGGCGACAGACGTCCTCGACGGGTTCGTGGCACGCCGTTTCGATCTCGCGACGCGACTTGGGCAGTGGCTCGACGGCTCGATCGACGCCGTCGTCACGGGAGTCGCGGCCGTGGCGCTCTTCCAGCTCGGATTGCTGCCGCTCTGGGTCGCGCTGCTCGTTGCCGCGCGCGTACTTGCGCCCTGGATCGTCATCGCCGCGGCGTACTTCGTGCGTGCTGAAGCTCCGCCGGGTGAGGCGCTCGTTCCCGGGCGGCTCACCGGTCTGATGACGCTCGGCGGGCTGGTCTTGGTCGCGGCCGGTGCTCCCGCCGGAGTCATCCTCCTCGTCGCGGGCATCCTCGGTGGCTTCGCGACGTTCGGGGCCTCCGTGGCGCGGGCCGTTGGCGGCGGGGCGAGCTAGGGGTCGCGCTCTGCGAGCAGGCGGCCGAGCGGGAAGAGCTGTGCTGCTGCCTGCTGTACGGCCACGCTCATCGACGGGTACGGATGGATCGTCTGGGTCAAGCGGCCGGCGAACGATCGTGTTTGCATCGCAAGAGCGCACTCCTGGATCAGCTCGCCGGCGCGCGGCCCGACGACCTGGGCGCCGACGAGCTCGCCGCCGCCGAGTCGACCGAAGACTCGGCGTCTCGCGGTGACGAGCTTCACGAACCCGACGGGCTGACGCTCGATCCGTGCTCGGTCGACCCGCGCCATCGGGTACGTCGCGACACACACGCCGTCGTGTCGCTCGCGCGCTTCCGCCTCGGTCAGCCCCACATGCGCGACCTCGGGATCGGTGAACGTCACCCACGGGGCGACCCGCA
>JBDTVA010000192.1:0-3806 GCA_040007455.1 Actinomycetota bacterium
GATCGGCGGGCCGCCGGAGTTCGTCCCGCCCGGGGCCGGCGTCCTCGTCGACCCGTTGGACGAGGAGTCGATCGTTGACGGCCTCCGCCGCGCGGCCGCTTTCCCGACCCCGAACCCGGCCGCGCGGGCGGCGGCCGAGGCTCACGACCTCAAGCTTCAGGCGAGCCGGGTGGAGGCGATCCTGGAGCGAGCCGCTCGAGGTCGGCCAGCCTGATCTCGACGAGCGGGCGGATGGAGTCCTCGAGCCCTGCCTCGCGGGCGACCTCGAGCGCCTGCTCGTAGCTCTGCCGCACCTTCACCGGGTCGACGCCCTGTTTCAGACGGTTGTCGCCCGTGACGAGAAGCTTGTGGATCCGCTCGCGCGCCTCCTCGGGCTTCACATTCGGAGCGTAACAGTGCAGATTTGAAGTCGAGTGCCCGGGGTCCGCGTCCTCATCGCCGACGACCACCGTCTCTTTGCCGAGGCGCTGGAGGCGATCCTGGCCGGGGAGGAGCGGATCGAGGTCGTCGCCCACGCCCGCGACGGCAGCGAGGCGGTCGAGCTCTGGCAGGAGCACAAGCCCGATCTGACCCTGATGGACATCGCGATGCCGGTGCTCGACGGCCTCGGCGCAACCCGCGCGATCCGCAAGCTCGACAACTCCGCATGCATCCTGATGCTGACCGGCTCGAACGCCCGGACCGACGTCGATCGCGCCCGCAAGGCCGGCGCGGCCGGCTACGTCACGAAGGACCGCATCGCCGCGGAGTTGATCGACGCGATTCTCGAAGTGGCCGGGGCGTAGCTACCATGCGCGCGCCATGGTCGGGTTCCTCGCAGCGGTCCACGTCCTCCTCAGCTTCGGTCTGATCGTGCTGATCCTGATGCACTCGGGGCGCGACGCCGGCATGGGCGGGATGGGCTTCACGCCGCAGTCCCAGGGCGGGACCCACATCGTCGAGCGGAACCTGACCAGGCTTACGGTCTTCGTCTCCCTGCTCTTCGCGGGCAACACGATCGCCCTCTGGCATCTGCTTTAGCTTGATCGGAGGTCGCTGCGACAGCGGCCGCGTAAGCGGACGCCTTTAGAGCTCCTTTCACAATGACCGTTGTGCCGCCGGGCCGCGCTGGGCGGCGCGATGCGGCGTCCTCAGTCGCGCCCGTATCCATCGGATACGAACGCTCCCTGCGTCCTTGCCTCGCACCACCCATCGCACCCCGGCGACGAAGGCCCATTATGAAAGGAGCTCTTAGGGTGCCAAGCGGTCGCGGATCCGCGCAGGCGGATTCGCGACTTGCGCCTCTTCCAGAAAACCTAGAGGCCGGGCGCCGACCCCACACCGGTGATGTTGAAGCGCGCGGTCGCGATCGCCGGGACGAGCGTGCCGACGGGGTAGCGCTCGCCGTAGAAGTCGCTGCTGTTCACGAGCTGCTGCCTCCGTCCGAGGCCCGGGACGTCCTCGAGCATCTGCGGCACGGAGACGGTGAAGCGCAGGTTGACGAGCGGCTCGGCGATCTTCCCGTCGCGGATCCGGAACGTTCCGTCCCGTGTCATGCCCGTGATCACGCCTTCGCGCGGGTCGACGATCCCGAGGTAGTGGAGGCGCGTGACATAGATCCCGTCGCCGACGAGCTCGCAGAGCTCCTCGACCGAGTCGACCTCGCCGCCGTCGACGGCGAGCGCGAACGTGAGCGGCCCGTACTGCCGGTAGACCGGCGGCGGCGCGTGGCCCGTCGTCTCGTGGCCGTCGCCGGCGCGGGCCGCGCTCGTGCGGTCCCAGACGACCCCCCGAGCGACGCCGTTCTCGATCAGCTGCACGCGCTGCTTCGGCACGCCTTCGAAGTCGAAGCGCTTCGGGAGGCCGCGTGGGTCGAGCGCGTCGTCGGAGATGGAGACCTTCTCGTCCATGATCTTCTCGCCCAGCCGACCGGCGAGATACGAGCGTTCCTCGAGCAGTCCGTTCGCGCCGAACGCGTCGTAGCCGAAGTAGCTGATCAAGTCGGCGAACGCGTACGGCTCGAGCACCGCTCGGTACGGCGCAGGCTCGATCGTTTTCGCGTTGCGGGTTCGACCGGCCTTCTCGGCGGCCTCGCGTCCAACGGCGGCCGGGTCGACGCCGTCGGCGGACCAGCTCGTCTGCGTCGCGTAGCCCGACGCCCCGTCGTCTGCCGACACGACGAGCGTCGTCGCGTCGGTCATCGACTGGTGCGCTTCGACGCCGGTCGACGACACGATCGCGAGCTCCGTGACGCCGCTCGTGAAGAACCCGAACTGCCCCGTCGTGGTCGACGCCTCGATCGCGGCGCGCGCGTGCCTTGCCTGATCCTCCGGCCCGATCGCCGCGACGGCCTCGTCGAAGCCGTCGACCTCGGGCAGAGGCTGCGGATCGGGGAGTCCCGGGAAGCCTTCCTCCGCCACCGCGCTGTCGGCGGCCTCGGCGGCGCGCTGCGCCAGCACCTTCAGCCCGGCGTCGTCGAGCCGGTTCGTCGAAGCGGTGCCGATCTTGCCTTCGCGGATCACGCGCAGTGTGACCACGCAGTTCTCGATCAGTGTCGGCTGGTGCACCTCGGACGACGCGAAGCGTGCCAGCCCCGAGCGCTCGCAGAGGACGTGCGCCTCCGCGTCGCCACCGTCGACCGCACGCAGCGCACGCGCAGCGACCTCCCGCGCGTCGTCGCTCACGCCTTGACGCCCACCTGGACACCGCGGAAGCGGCAGGGGGAGGCGCCGTGCGACACGTGCGCGCCCTGCCCGGGCTGTCCTTTGCCGCAGTTCGTGAGCCCCTGCATGTGCCACGCCTCGGGTCCGGCGACCGCGTCGAGCGAGCCCCAGAACTCCGGCGTGATTCCCGTGTAGGTGGCGTCGCGGAGCATCCGCCCGAGCTTGCCGTTCGTAATCTCCCAGGCGATCTGCGTCCCGAACTGGAAGTTCAGCCGCTTGTCGTCGATCGACCAGCTCTTGTTCGTCTCGAGGTAGATCCCGTCGTCGACGTCGGCGAGCAGGTCCTCGAACGACCCCTCGCCCGGCTCGAGATGCAGGTTCGTCATCCGGATCAGCGGCATGCGGTTCCAGCCGTCGGCGCGCATCGAGCCGCCCTCGCCCGCGCCGAGCGTCTCGGCCGTCTCGCGCGACGTCAAGAAGTTGCGCAACACACCTTCGACCACGATCGGCTCGCGCCGAGCGGGCACGCCTTCGTCGTCGAAGCCGAAAGTCCCGAGCCCGCCGGGCGTCGTCGAGTCTGCGGTGACGTTCATCTTGTCCGAGCCGTAGCGAAGCGAGCCGAGGTCGCCGGCCTTGAGGAAGCTCGTGCCGGCGTACGAGGCCTCGCTCCCGTAGACGCGGTCGAGCTCGATCGGGTGGCCGACCGACTCGTGCACCTGTAGCTCCATCTGCTCCGCGTCGACCACGACGGTCGTCACCCCGGGCGGGCATACGTCTGCGCGCAGCAGGGCGGCAGCCTGCTCGGCGACGCGAGGCGCTTCGCGCTCGAGCCCGAGGTTCTCGACGTACTCCCAGCCACCCTGCGCGGACGAACCGCCGTGCGCTGACGGGTACGAGCGGACCTGGAAGACGCCATCGGCTGTGGCGAGCGCGTCGATCCCGCCGCCGGTCTCGACGAGTTCCTGCTCGATCTCGGCGCCGTCCGAGGTGACGAGCACCTTGTGCTCGCGTTGGGCGCGCACGGCGGCCTCCGTCACCTTCACATCGGGATGGCGCAGCGCTTCCTCGGCGCGCACGCACAGGTCGACCTTCTCGGAGAGCGGGACGCCGAACGGGTCCTTCTCGAACGGCGTGCGGTACGTCCCACTGGCCGCGGCCGGCGGT
>JBDTVA010000193.1:0-3804 GCA_040007455.1 Actinomycetota bacterium
TCGCTCGTCTGCAGCGACCGCAACATCACGAAGATCTTCGAGATCACCGGGCTCGACCGCGTCTTCACGATCTACCCGACGCGAGACGAAGCCGTCGACCAGCTCAAGACGTCTGGCCCCGCCGTCTAGCTTGCGGCGCGGCGCGCTCCTCCTCGTCCTGCTCCTCGCCGGCTGCGGCACCGGCGGGCTCGGCGACGCCGAGTCGTCAGGGGCGAACGGCGCCGAGCTCTTCAAGGAGAAGTGCGCGGGTTGCCACGAGCTGAAGGCCGCCGGCGCGCGCGGGACGATCGGTCCCTCGCTCGACGCAGCCTTCTCGGCCTCACGCGAGGAGGGTTTCGACGAGTCGACAATTCGCGCGGTCGTGCTCGGCCAGATGCGCTCTCCGATCCCGCCGATGCCGAAGCCCGACGAGCTCTTCCCGTCCGACGAGTACAGCGACTCGGAGCGCGAGGCGGCGATGGAGGCGATCGCGAGCTACGTCGCCTCGGTCGCGGGGAACCCGGAAGCGATCGCCCAGGCCGCCCAGCAGGGCGGCAACGCCTCCGCAGGCGACCCGAAGGCGCTCTTCACGTCGAACTGCGCCGGCTGCCACACGTTCGCCGCGGCCGGGACGAACGGGAAGGTCGGGCCGAACCTCGACCAGATCTCCCTCACCGCAGATCGGATCGCAGAACAGATCCGAAACGGCGGCGGCGGCATGCCGCCCTTCGAAGGCCAACTGACTGACGAGCAGATCCAGGCGCTCGCGAAGTTCGTCTTCGAGAACCGCAAGTAGCGGCGGCTTCTAGCGGAAGTCCTCGCGGTCGGCGTCGAGGTCGACGACGACGTGCGTGATCGGGACGGCGAAGCGTTTGCGTGCCGCGCTGACCACGCCGCGCTCCAGCCACTGCGAGCGGCCCTCGGGGTGCGTCGAGATGATGATCTCATCCGCTCCGAACGTGCGGAGCGCGTCCTCGATCGCCTGGAGCGGCTCCGCGTCTCCGACCTCGCCGCGCGCGCTGACGCCGCCCGAACGCAACAGGTCGAGCGACTCCTGGAGACGCGTCTCGGCCACGGCCCGCGCGCCGTCCTCGTCGGAGGCCCAGTGCCGGATCGGGGTGTTCAGCGCCGGGGCGACGACGAGCACCTCCGCGCGGACGCCCTCGGACCGTTCGCGGATGCGGTCGCGGAGCGTCGCGCCGCCGACGGTCTCGTTCGCGACGACGAGGATCCGTCGCTCCCCCTCGCCGCCGTGGCGTGCCGGAGCCGTCCGGATGGGACGCTTCGCGTCGCCGCGGAAGAAGAGCCACCAGACGATGACGCCGGTCGCCACGACGAACACGGCGACTCCGAGCCAGGTGTTGATCAGCGCCGCGACCGCGATCACGGCGAAATAGGCGATCGTCCGGATCAGGAAGCGGAACGCCTCGGCCTCGCTCCGGAACGGGTTGATCATGATTCCCCCTAGAGGATGTAGATCGTCGTGTAGACCACGATCCACATTACGTCGACGAAGTGCCAGTAGATCCCCGGGATCTCGACACCGTGGTGGTGCGCCGCCGAGTAGTGGCCCCGGAAAGCCCTGATCGTCGCGAACGTGAGCAGCATCAGCCCGATGAAGACGTGCGCACCGTGGAGGCCCGTCAGACCGTAGAAGATCGTCCCGAACGCTCCGTCGCTCGGCGCAAAGCCCACCCGCGAGTACTCACGGGCCTGCGTCAGGAGGAAGACGAGCCCGAGCGCGAGCGTCAGCACGAGCCCGGCCTGCATTCCTGCGCGATTGTCCCGCTTGATCGACTGGAGCGCCCAGTGGACCGTGAACGACGAGGTGACGAGGATGCAGGTGTTCACCCCGGCGACGAACACCGGCAGGTGGAGCCCTTCGGGGGGCCAGTCGATTCCGTTGACGACGCGGACGAAGAAGTACGCCGTGAAGAAGGCGCCGAAGAGCATGATCTCGGAGGCGATGAAGAGGAACATCCCGAGCACGCGCGAATCGACGCGCGAGCTCTGGTTGGCGATCGGCGGACCGTGGTGGTCGGCCTCGACGTGCGTCGCCACTAGGCGGTCACCTCCTCCCGCACCGCTTCCGAGACGACGTGGTCGACGGGCACGCCCGCGTCGCCGCGCAGCCGCTCCACGAGATCGCGGCGAAGCCAGCCGGACCTCTGGCCCGGGAAGGTCGAGACGATGATCTCGTCGACACGCTCGTCGTGGACGGTCTGCATCGCAGCCGTGTGCGGGTCCGGGTGCGCGATCTGCCCGTGCGCCTCGATCCCCTCGGCGCGCAATCCGCCGACGAGCCCGCGCAGCCGGCGCTCGGCCTGTTGCTGCTCCTCGTACGCGTGCCCCTGCGGCGCGACGATCAGGAAGCTCACGGGGCCTTGCTTCGCCCGCGCGCGAATGCGTTCGAGAAGCGGCGCCGAGGCGAGCGTCTGGTTCGCGATGACCACCACGTTCAACTGCCCGTCGGTCTCGGCCTCGGTGGCGACGACGTGGTCGACCGGAAGCTCGCCGGCCGCCTTGCGGATCCGCTCGACGACGTTCCCCCTCAACCAGCCGGAGCGCTCCTTCGGGTGCGTCGACACGATCACCTCGGTCACGGGCGGCTCGAGCTGCGCGAGCGCGTCCTTGACCGCGGCCACGGGATCGGTCTCGACGACCATCCCGTTGGCGCGAATCTGCGCGTGCCGCAGCATCGCCAGCGTGCTGTCCAGCCGCCGCCCGGCCGAGGCGCGCCGAGTGTCGCGATACACGACATAGCCCTCGCTCGGCTGGTTCACCGGCGCGATCACCGTCACGAGTGGGTCTCCTTGCGCAGCGGACTGCTCGAGCTTGTCGATCAGGCTGCCCGAGGCGGCCGTCTCGTTCGCGATCACGAGAATGTGGCGGGTCACGACGTTCGCACCGGCTCGACGTCCGTCGCGCGGTCGCCGTTCAGGATCGCGTGGCGTGCGCCCTTGACGCCGTATTCGTACGGGCTCCCGACGACCTGCGGCACCTCGTCGAAGTTGAACACGGGCGGCGGCGAAGAGACGAGCCACTCGATCGTCGTCCCGCGCCACGGGTTCGCCGGCGCGAGCGGACCGCTCTTCCACGAAACGATCATGTTGTAGACGAAGATCATGAACGAGGCGCCGAGGACGAACGACGCGAGCGAGATGAACAGGTTCCAGTCGCCGAACCGATCCTCGTAGGTCGCGACGCGTCGCGGCATGCCCTGGATCCCGATCAGGTGCATCGGGAAGAACGTCGCGTTGAACGCGAGAAGCGTGAGCCAGAAGTGCAGCTTTGCGAGACGCTCGTTGTACATCCGCCCGGTCATCTTCGGGAACCAGTAGTAGATGCCCGCGAAGATCGTGAACAGCGAGCCGCCGAGGAGCACGTAGTGGATGTGCGCGACGATGAAGTAGGTGTCGCTGACGTGGATGTCGATCGGGACCGCGCCGAGCATGACCCCGGACAGGCCGCCGACCACGAAACTCGTCACGAACCCGAGCGCCCACAGCATGGGCGCACTGAAGTGCAGTTTCCCCTCCCACAGCGTCGCCAGCCACGAGAACACCTTGATCCCCGTCGGGATCGCGATCAGCAGCGTCGTGACCATCATCGGAACGCGCAGGTATCCCGCCATCCCCGAAACGAACATGTGGTGCGCCCAGACCGAGAACCCGAGGACGAGAATCGCCATCAGCGAGAGCGCCATCAGCCGGTACCCGAAGATCGGCTTGCGGGAGAAGGTCGAGATCACCTCGGAGACGATCCCAAACCCGGGCAGGATCATGATGTAGACAGCCGGGTGCGAGTAGAACCAGAAGATGTGCT
>JBDTVA010000194.1:0-3792 GCA_040007455.1 Actinomycetota bacterium
GCGGTCGTGATGTCGAACACGTCGAACCAGCCGATGTGGCCGATCCGGAAGATCTGACCCTTGAGGCGGCCCTGACCGTTCGCGATCGTGATCCCGTGCTTGTCGCGGAGCGCGAGCACGACGTCGCCGGAGTCGATCCCGTCCGGCGCGCGGATCGCGGTGACGACCGCGGAGCTGTCGTCGTCGGGCGAGAAGAGCTCCAGGCCCATCGCCTTCGCACCTTCTCGGCAGGCGCGGCCGAGGCGCACGTGCCGCTCGAACGCTGACTCGAGGCCTTCGCCGAGCAGGAGCCCGAGCGCGACGTCGAGCCCCGCGATGATCGACACTGCGGGCGTGAAGGCTGCGTCGAGCTTTTCCTGCGCCTTCCGCGTGCGCTCCCAGTCGAGGTAGAAGCGCGGCGAGGTTCCCCGCGCGGCATCTGCCGCAGCCGAGACGGAGGCGAACGCGAGCCCGGGCGGTGTCATCAGCGCCTTCTGCGAGCCGGAGCAGACGACGTCGATCCCCCACGCGTCCGTCTCGAGCGGCACGGCGCCGAGGCTCGAGATCGCGTCGACGGCGACGAGTGCGCCGGCCTCCTTCGCGACGACGGCCAGCGCGCGAACGTCGGCGACGACGCCGGTGGAGGTCTCCGAGTGCGTCAGGTACACGACCTTCGCCGGGCGCTCGGCCAGTCGTGCCGCGAGCTCGTCGGCCGACGGCACCTCGCCCCACTCGTAAGCGAGCGCATCGACGTCGGCGCCGTACGCGTCCGCGATCGCCTGCCAACGCTCGCCGAAGTAGCCGCACGAGACGACCGTCGCGCGATCACCGGGCGAGAGCAGGTTTGCGACGGCGGACTCCATCGCCGCGGTTCCGGACGACGTGAACATCAGGACGGGCACCTCGGTGCGGAACACCTCGCCGAGGCGCCCGAGGCAGCGCTCGAGCACGACACGAAAGTCGGGGCTGCGGTGGTGGACGACCGGCTCGGCCATCGCGGCGAGCACCTCCGGAGGCACAGGCGTCGGCCCCGGGGTCATCAGGTAGCGCTTCTGCGGCACTCCCGTCTGAGCCTAGCTCAGCGGGCTGTCGACCTGATCTCCCATGGCCCGAGCTCGACCGTCTCGCCGCCGAGGAGCGCGGCACGTGGCTCCGGAGTCTCGTTCGCGACTCGAACCTCGTGCGGACGCAGCGCCGTGAGGACGACGCCTTCGCCTTCGAGCGTGAGCCCCTCGGCCTGTTCGAGCTCACCGGCATCGCCCGCGCCTTCCGCGGTGAGGAACGGAAGCCGGTAGCGCTCGGCCTGCTCGAGCACGTCGGGCCCGGGGGTCACGCCGTCGTGCGGGTAGACCGCGAACGAGAACGAGTGACGACCACGCATTTGCGCGTCGGGAATCGCCAGCTCGGGACCCGCCGGCTCCTCTCGGTACGGGTTCGTGTTGCGGCTGATCCAGCCGGTCGACCGGAGCACGGTCAGCGCGAGCTCGCGACCCTCGAGCACCTCGTACTCGGACACGTGCTCGAGCAGCAGCGCGACGCCGCCGGCGGAGACGAACGACGACGCCGGGAACGTCGGCAGCGGCATCTCGCCGTGCCCGCCCTCCGCCACGAGCCCGCGCTCGACGACGGCGTACTGGCCCTCCGCATAGGAGTGCGAAGCGTGCTGGCGCAGCGGCACGTGTACCCGCACGCGCTGGTCGTCGGCGGGGTTGTCGAACGCAACCCGGATGCGCACGAACGGCTCGCCGGCGCGGAGCTCGACGTGCGTCTGGATGTCGACGACATGGTCGGGCGGCCACGCGTACATCCTTCGGACGACGAGCGACGCACGGACCGGCCCCCTCTTCAGCCACTCGACGCGCACCGAGTCCGGGCGGTCGACGAGCACGTCGTCTGCCGGCGGTGCGTAGTTGTAGGAGTCGCCCACGTCGAAGCCGCGGACGATGCGGCCCACGCCGTCGAGGTCGCCGATGCGGAGCGTGCCGTCGTTCCCGACCTCGACGCGCAGCAGCCCGTTCTCGAGCACTCCTCCGTCGAGGGCGACTGCGTCACCCGGCGTGCCCCCCTCGACCGCGCGTACTCCGGTCCAGCCGAGCGCAGGCGCCGAAACGCGCGAGGCGAGACGCCTGCGCGGGCGAGTGCGGAACACGATCTCCCAGCGCTCGTCCTCCTTGGCCTTGGCGGCGACGAGCACCGCCGTTCGCAGCTCGACGAGGTCGATCGAGGGCGGATCCTGCACGGTGTCGAGCTCGAAGACCAGCCGCGGCCCCGGCTCGACCACGAAGCCGTTCAGCCATTGGCCGAAGAGCTCACGCCCGTGCAGGCGCCGCTTCACGAGCTCGGGGATGTCGCGTCCGAGTAGCTCGACGCGGTGCAGCTGAGCCACGCTCCGTGAGAGCTCCTGCGCGGCGAAGCGCGAGCCGTCGGCGGTCTCGAGCGAGACGTCGTCCCAGTCCGTGGGCACGGGGAGCTCCAGCACGACCACGTCGTCGCGCACGTACGGCGACGGGTTGGCGATGACGGCCGCGCCCCGGGGCGTCGCCGCGCGGGCCGGCTCCAGCGCCTCGGCGGCAAGGTCGCGGCCCAACGCCTCTGCCTCGGCGAAGCGCACGAGAACCTGCGCGGAAACCTCGTCGGCGGAGCAGCCGCAGATCGAGTCGTGCGCCGAGTTCTCGATCACTCGACGCCACGCGAGCCCGAGGAACTCTGCGGGCCACCCGTCGCCGTGCAGCGCCGAGAGCGGCTCGGCGTACCGCTCGAGCCACCGTTCGGCTCGGGCGGCGGCTGCCTTGATGTCGATCCGCGCGGACGTGACGTTCATCAAGACGTTCGCGCGCGCGCCGGAGCGCATCTCGCCCGTCCATTGCGGCCGTGCCCCGGTGCCTGGCACCAGGGCACGGCCGAGCGTGGCGAGCTCGATGCGGACACTGTCGTTTTCCGCGTTCGCGCGCTCGACCACATCGACGAGCTGGAGAAAGGGCGCCTGGTGGTCGGTGCCGTACATCGCGAGCACGGGGTCGTCGCCGAAGAAGGGCCGCATCGACTCGATCAATGCTTCGACCGCGTCGCCGAGCTTGTCCGGCGCCATCAGGAGGTACGCCGCGTTGCCGTAGCCCGCCGGCAGATACTCGGCCTCGACGGAAGAGCCGTCGATGCCGGTCCAATCGAACCGGTGCCGGTCGACCACCGCGGGGACGCCGCGCCACACGACCGCGTTGTCGAGACCGTGTGCACGCAGGATCTGGGGCATCTGCGCGATGTGCCCGAACATGTCCGGGAGGTAGCCGACACGCATCTCGCCGCCGAACTCGCGCGCACGAGCGAGCCCCTGCTCGAGGTTCCGCCAGATCGTCTCGCCGGAGACGAGGAACTCGTCCATCAGCACCTGCCACGGCCCGATCGCGAGCCGCCCCTCCTCGACGAGCGCACGCAGCCGCTGCTCGTTCTCGGGCCGAATCTCGAGGTAGTCGTCGACCGTCTGGAGCTGGCCGTCGAGCGTGAAGACGAACCGCTCGTCCGCCTCCATCAGCTCGAGCACCTTGTCGATCAGCCGAACGAGCTTCAGCCGGAAGCTCTGAAACGGCAGGTACCACTCGCGGTCCCAGTGCGTGTGGGGGACCAGGTTGACGATCTGCGGGGGAGCTATTTGACCGAGCCCGCCAGCAGGCCCTGCACGAAGTAGCGCTGGAGCGCGAAGAAGACGAGCAGCGGCACGCCCATCAGCAGGAATGCCCCCGCGCTCAGGAGGTGGAACTCGACGCCGTAGGTCGAGAGCAGCTGGCTGATCCGGATCGTCATCGGCCACTGGTCGGA